>NZ_BTPT01000039.1:0-73679 GCF_054408565.1 Vallitalea sediminicola | reverse complement strand
AACTTACCCTTATGGAAAGTACATGAAATGGCTAATTGTAGGAAAGGGACATGGCGTTCAACAATGATGCTAAATATTGTGCTTACAAATAAAGAAATAGTAAATCTAGGTTATATGACCATGACTCACTATTACTTGAAAATACGTGAAAACTAGAGAACCGCCGTATACCGAACGGTACGTACGGTGGTGTGAGAGGTCGGAATATCAATTAATGATATTCCTCCTACTCGATTATATGATGAACTTTGATATATCCTTAAACTAAATAAAGTCCATTAAAATTTAAAATTTTATCTATTGTTGATATTTGCTAAAAGTATTATCATTATTTATGGAAGGGGAGATATTCGTTATGGATATTAGATCAAAAAGAACTACAAAAGTAAATACAGGATTAAAAAATAAGGGTTTATTAGCTCAAGTACGAAAACATTGGATTTTATATTTAATGCTTTTACCATGTTTGGTTTATTTTTTTATTTTCAAATATATTCCAATGGGTGGATTGTTATTAGCTTTTAAAGAATTCAAATTTAATAAATCCCTTTTGGAAAGTCCATGGGTAGGCTTTCAATATTTTGAAGCATTCTTTTCAAATTATCAGTTTCCGCAATTATTAAGAAATACAATAGTAATTGGTTTGATAAAGATTGTATTAGAATTTCCTTTTCCAATTATTTTAGCTTTAATGTTAAATGAAGTGAAAAGTAAGAGGTTCAAAAGGATATCACAAACTATATCTTATTTACCACACTTTATTTCATGGGTTGTAGCTATTGCTATAGTACAGAGAGTACTTGCTCCAGATATAGGACTTATGAATCAATTCAAAACTTTATTTGGTGGTGATGGGAGTACCTTTTATCTAATGGAAGGTAAATATTTCTATTCCATACTTTTTTCTAGCGATATTTGGAAAAGTATTGGATGGGGTTCTATTATATATTTGGCTGCGATATCTGGGATAGATCCACAATTATATGAAGCCGCAAGAATTGATGGAGCTACTAAAGCTAAAGAGATATGGCATATTACCCTACCGGGAATAAGAACAACTGCTGGAATTCTTTTTATAATGGGATTAGGTGGTTTAATATCAACAGGATTTGAACAATTAATGCTTCTTAGAACTCCTGGTAATATGAGTTTGGCAGACACACTTGATGTGTATGTTATTAAAACGGGATTAACAAACGGTCAATATGGTTATGCTACAGCCGTTGGACTTATACAAGGTATTGTTGGATTGATTTTGGTAATAACAGCCAACAAGTTAAGCAAGAAGTATAGTGAAGTTAGTGTGTGGTAGAAGGTAAACCTTTCTATGATATATAAAAAATCTATTTAGGGGGAACAAATATGAAAAAAATTGTATCAATAATGTTAAGTGTAACATTGCTCATGACAGTATTATTAGCTGGATGTGGGGGAAAAACTGATACTAGTAGTACAGATAAAGTTGTTGAAAAGCCTTCAGACAAACCTGATACCTGGATAGCTGATAGACACATAGTCTTAAGAACTTTTGATGAAGATATCGGACTTGGATTACCTGATGATCAAATCAATAATGAAGTTGCTCAAAAAATTAAAGAATTAACAGGGATAACTTTTGAGATTGAGCATACTGCTGCAAATAGCAGTAAAGAAGCTTTGATGACAACTTTAGCTTCTGGAGATTTACCAGACGCTATATACTACTATTTGAATCATTCAGCTAGGCCTGAAATGGGTATAGTATTAAAAGGTGCTCGTGAAGGATTGTTCGCTGATGTTGCTCCGTATTTGAAAGAAACAAAAGTGTATTCTAAATATTTTGAACCTGGATTTCTTCCAACAGATTCATTCAAAAATATTATACAAAGACCAGAATTTAATGGAGCTACATATATAGTTCATATGAGAATTCAAAGAACTGAAACTGCACAAGATTACAAAATGAGGGGCGGTATGTATATTCAAAAGGATATCGCAGATACTTTAGGAATAAAAGGTTGGGAAATTAAAACACAAGATGATTTGTATGAATTACTTAAAAAAATTAAAGATGGTAACTTCAAAGATGTAAATGGTAAAACTGTAACTCCGCTTGGACCATCATTGTGGGGTGGTAGAATGCGCCATTATGCAAATGCTAACTTTACATTTGCTAGTGATGGTAGTTTTGGTATAGTAGATGGTAAAATTGTTCATGAATCAGAGACAGATCTTGTTATGAAGCAAATTGACTTTTTCAAAAAATTATTAAACGAAGATCTTATTCATCCTGAATTCTTTACAATGGATGGGACAAGAGCTGAAGAAGCATGTCGCTCGAATTCATTTGCAATTATAGAAGATGTTCATAATTATATAGATATGTTTGAAGATGCAGAGTACTACCCTGTAGGACCTTTATTAGATTATGAAGGTGAAGATATAGAATATGAACCAGGGAAAGCAGGATATTGTGCTTGGTCAATAGCATCTACGGCTAAAAGACCTGAGGAAATTGTAAAATTTGCTGATTTCATGGCATCAAAAGAAGGAAAACTTCTATGGCAATATGGTATAGAAGGAAAACATTATGATATGGTTGATGGTAAACCAATGGTTAAACAAGAAATATTAGATCTTGTAGAAAATGATCCTGAGGCAGCTATGCAATTAAATATTTACATGGGTGGCGCAGGTAGTCAATGGGGAATACCATTTGGTAACACTGATAATGATTTTGAGACAGATTTTGGTGAATTAATTTATGGTAGTAAACTAGATCCTACAAAGAATAAAATTCCTCTTTCTCTTTATAATTATGGACGAGAGGAACGTCAAAGAAAAGTTGTCTATACAGAGGGATTTTCAGCAACTGCATATCTTAACGATTGGGAAAATGCTGCAGAATTAAAACCAATATTAGATTCATATGATGATTTAAGAATAAAAGCTATTTATTCCAAATCTATGGATGAAGCAAAAAAAATATTTGATAACTATAGAAAACAATTGAAAAATGCTGGCATTGAAGAATTTGAAAACTATTTGATGAAATTGTATGAAGAAGATCCAAAGCAGTTAAAGTTACGTTAAATATTTAATAAAACATTGGGTTGACAAATTGTATATTTGTCAACCTGATACATTAAAAAGAGGGTGAAATATTGATAAATAAAAGAACTAAACCATTTTGTTGGAAGAAGATTTTTCATATATTGAATATATTGATTTTATCATTATTTTCATTAGCTGTAATTCTACCAATATTGAATATTATAGCATTATCACTTAATGGTGGTAAAGATGCTGCAATGGGTGGAGTTTATTTCTGGCCTAGAGTATTTACGCTTGATAATTACAAGGCGGTTTTTAATGATAACAGAATCATTACTGGATATAAGATAACCATTCTAAGAACGGTTATTGGTACAGTAAGTAGTATATTTCTGACTGCTATGGCTGCATTTGCATTAAAGAGTAGAACATTGCCTGGTAGAAGAGTGATTACCTTTCTAATATTTTTCACTATGTTGTTTAGTGGTGGTACCATTCCATATTATATGTTACTTAGAAATACTGGGCTTTTAAATACTTTTTGGGTTTACGTAATACCATCATTATATAGTACATGGAACATAATAATGATGAGAACCTTTTTTGAAGGTATAAGTATTAGTTTAGAAGAATCGGCTAAATTAGATGGTTGTAATGATTTTACAGTATTTATTAAAATAATATTACCATTAAGCAAGCCGGTTATAGCTGTAATTGCACTCTTTAATGGTGTTGCACATTGGAATGATTGGTTTACAGGTGCATATTTTGTAACAAATGCTGATTTGCATCCGGTACAAACAATTTTACAAGAGATGTTAACCACACAAGCTAAACTAAAGGAATTAATGTCAGATTCATATCAATCAGCACAATTTGCCAAGCGAGCTGTAACGGGTGAATCACTTAAGATGGCCACAATTGTAGTATCAACACTCCCCATAGTTTTAGTATATCCTTTTATTCAGAAATACTTTGCAAAAGGTGTTATGATAGGTGCTATTAAAGAATAATGCTGATATATTGAGTTATGAAATGAAAAGTAAGGATGAATATTCTTACTTTTAGTTTTAGGTATATATGATAATAAGTACGAATAATTAGATGACATGGTGGATAATGAGGAGATTGAAGATGAATTTACAAAAAAAATGGACTGTATACTTAATACATCATTCGCATCTTGATGTTGGTTATACACATACAACTTCAGAGATATCTTATAGATACAATAAGTTTTTAGATGATATTTTATTGGAAATTGAATTAATCAAATCAGGAAAAGAAGAAACCAAGGGGTATAAATACACAGTAGAATGTTATTGGATTTTAGATAATTATTTGAAATCAGCTTCAAAAGAAAAAATTGAGAAAATGATGAAGGCTATAGAAGAGGGATACGTTGAGGTGACAGGTTCCTATTTTAATTTTACTGATTCAATCCATCCGCGTATTTATGGTTCTTTGGTAAAAAGAGCACAAAAATTAGCAAGAGATGCAAATTCATCTGTAAAAGCTGCAATGTTCTCAGATGTAAATGGATTGAATGTTACATATGCAATGGAACTTGCAAATAATGGCATAGAATATTTATTTACGAATGTTCATTCAGGTCATGGTATATATTCGTTGAATGAGAAATTAATTCCATTTAAATGGAAGTTGCCAAATAATAAAGAAATATTAACATATAACGGTGAATTATATACATATGGCAATGAATTTGGTTTTTGTCCAAGAGGTGCATTTTCGGATGTTATAACTGATGAAGGATTTAACGCAAAAGCATATAACTATGACGATAAAATTAATGATTGGATTAATTTACCTAAAAAGCGTTTCAATAAATTACTGGGGTATCTAGAAAGTATCAATCACAAATTTAATTTTGTTGCAATGGGAATTCATGGAACTGATGATGACAATGCCATTCCTAATCCCAATATTGTGCCACGTATAAAACAATGGAATGAATTATATAGTGACCAAGTAGAAGTCAAACTTGTAACATTAACTGAATTTTTTGATGAAATTAAAGATAATGAGAATATTGAAACTTACGAAGGAGATTGGGCAGATTGGTGGAGTGATGGGATAGGTACTGCACCATATCACTTTAAATATTTTAAAAGATTACAGACTGAGTATCTATATTATAAGGACGTTGCAAGTGAATTAACTAAAGATGTTGAAGAAGAAATAGAAACAACGATAGCATTATATGCGGAACATACTTTTGGACATTTTATGAGTATTTCAGATCCATATTTATTTGATGTTGGAAGTATTCAACTTGTAAAAGAAAGTTATATTGGAAGACTTGTGGGACTTGTAAATGATATAAAGTATAAATATTATAATGCAAATGGTGCTAATAATTGTAGTGTCAATGTAAGTAATAAATTTTTATTAACTAACCCAACTGAGGAAGTA
The DNA here is from genome assembly GCF_054408565.1 of Vallitalea sediminicola. Taxonomy (NCBI): domain Bacteria; kingdom Bacillati; phylum Bacillota; class Clostridia; order Lachnospirales; family Vallitaleaceae; genus Vallitalea; species Vallitalea sediminicola. The sequence continues at coordinate 68,213 of NZ_BTPT01000039.1, read as the reverse complement.
TTTAAAAGCGTTATAGCTCTAAGGTTTGATAAGTTTGATTTATATACTTATACTGAGCCTTATAAAATCACTGATTCTAATGGAAAAATATATCCATATTTTATGAAGAGGATAGAGGAATTAAGAACTTCAGTACCTCATATTTACGTTGAATTAAAATCGTTGCAGCAATTAGAAATAACAGTAGATAAATTAGAAACAAATAAATTTGAAATAGAGTTATTTGAGGAAGCGTTTCATACGAGTGCTGGTGTAGGACTTGAAAGACTGACGGATATAAATCCAATATCGATTCCTAAATCCGAATTTTTGTTCGAGCGTGTTATGATGTCAGAAGATCAAGCGCAATATAAAGATATATTAATAAAATGGAATGAAAGAGGTGTTTTTTCAATACTTGATAAAACTATAGATTGTGAATTACTAAATGGAAAAGAATGTTTAGGTACTCCTATTTTTGAAACAAACAAAGATAGTAAAGGTGAAGTATGGGATGATAGAGAAGCTAATAGGAGATATCGTTTTATTTCAAGAAATAAAAAAACACTGATGAGTAATCGTTATTTTGGAGAACTTGATTACGTTGATTTAATTGAGGATAATCCTTATTATTTTGAACTTGCATTATATTTCAAAATAAATAAGTTCGATTTATATAAGCAAACAATGAGAGTATATAAGACAACAAAGAAAATTGAGATGAATATTATATTAACAAAAGAATATGTTAAACAATCTCATAATTTATATATTGCATTACCTTTTACTACTGAGCAAAATAAACTTTATGTTGATCGAGGAGACTTATTGCTAGAAGCATGGAAAGAACATTTGCCTGGGACATTAACTGAACACAATACTGTATATGGAGGATTTTTTGTGGAACGAAATGATTTGAATATTCAAGTGGCGTGTCCGGATGTGTTTTTATTACAGTTAAAATCATATAAATATGAACCAACGGTACTAATGTGTGAAAATATAAAAGAGATTCATGACTTTAATATTTATTCATGGCCTATTTGTAATATGTGGCATTGTAACTTTTTTTCAAGAGAAAGCAACCATTTAAATATTAATTACACAATAGAGTGGGGAACAAAAATAATTAAAAGCAGTTCTATAGAAAAGTTTAGACAATCCTCACTTGGAGTTATTCAATATAAGATATAGTAATTAGGTAGTTGAATCTGGAACTAAGTTAAATTTATACCAAGAAAGAATAAATAATGAATTTACTAATAGAAAGAAGGGACGATGATGAATTTACCATTAATTACTGCTCATGCTGGATGTATGAATACACAACCGAACACCATTAGTTCTATACTAAAAGGAATAGAAACAGGTGCAGATATTATTGAAGTTGATGTAAGAGCAACTAAAGATGGTGTAGCAATATTAACGCCTGATTCACTTGTGAATCCTTCTGAATTAAAATCGAAAAAAGTTGAAGAATTGACATTTGAAGAATTAAGAATTTTTGAGGAAACAAAAAATATTGTAACTCTAGAAGAGGTTTTAGATTTAATCTTAAAATATGATAAAGTACTTAATTTAGATATGAAGTCATCATACTGTATTGAACCAATGACAAAAATAGTTATACAAAAAAATATGACAAATCATGTAATCCTTTCAGGATGTGATAAAGAAAAAGCTTTTTATATGCATAAGAATTACCCTGGATTCCGCGTTTTATTAAATGTAGAAGATGAGAATTTTAATTCGAAAAACTATAATTATCAATCTATTATTAAAGAAATATGTCATGATGCAATTGATACATCCTGTTGTGGTATTAATATTGAATACAAACATTGCAATAAAGAATTAATTGATTATGCTCATTCAAGGTTCTTACCAATATCAATATGGACTCTAGATGATATAAGTGATATGAATAAATATTTTAAATTAGGTGTATATTCAATAACTACAAACAAGGTGAAAAAAATGATGGAATTAAAAAAGAATATACTTATGAAAAGGAGGGCTGGAAATGCTTAATAATAGCGTCGTTGCAGATTGGAATTTTAATAAGAAATTTGTTGGAACGGGGTCATTAGATGGCTGCGATTTAACTCTAATGGATGCCAGTAGTAATCAAAATAATATTAAGTTGATTACAATTGGAGATGAGAATGATTCTAGGCTCAAAAATATTTTGAAATGGAGTGACGATAATCAAAGTTTAGTATTTAATAATAGAGAGAAAAAGGGTATTGGCAAATATTTTAAAACAGTGAGAAATGCACCAATTAATACATTAACATTTGATAGAGGGTATACTATTGAAGTTATTCTAGAATTACCAAAGGATATTTATGATCCTTGGATGGGGATTTTAACAAGAGAAGGAGCAGCTCTTAATATTGGTAAACTTAATGGTGAAAAGGAAATTTTAACTACATTAAGTTATAATGATATGTTCCAGTGGGCTAGTCATCCTTTGAATTTGGATTATGATACTACCAATTGGTCTATTTGCTATAATAATAATTTTAGAAATGGGTTTCATTATATAACTATTGTAAATGATGGTAGTCACACAAAACTATATTTGAATGGCATATCAGATATAAGAAATCCAAAAGAAGAAGTAAAAGGGATAGATCTGGTAGATGGAAAAGGATGGTTAATAGGAGCAGGACAATGGAATAACTCTTTAAGTGGTTTGTTTTCAGGAAAATTAAAAAGGATAAGAATTTCAGATAAAGCATTAGAAAGGAAAAAATGGTTAATTCCAGATCCTATACCTACTTTTAAATTAAAAGGTTGTAATGTTGAAAAAAAATTACTGAGTAAACAAGATAATTATAATTTTGTATTTATTCCAGACACACAATATATGGGACAAATAGCTCCAGAGATGGTTACTTGTATTACAGAATGGATTGCAGAGAATCAGAAAGAATTAAATATTAAAGGTGTACTTCATCTTGGTGATATAACAGAAGAATCTATAGAAAAAGAATATATTAATGCTGATAGTGCTTTTGAATTACTAGATAAAGTGAATTGTCCTTATTTTGTGACGCCAGGTAATCATGATCTTAATGATGGTGGAATGAATTTTTATAGATATTTTGGGAAAAATCGATATATTGGAAAAGATTATTTTAAAGAAGCTAATAGTGAAGGAAATAGTTTCTGTGGTGTTATTAAAGCTGGAAGTTACGAATACATGATAATTTCTTTGAATTATAAAGATATAGAGCAAGATATAAAATGGGCTGAAAATATTCTTGAATCAAATGAAAATAAGCCTACCATAATATTTACTCATGATGCATATAACTCTGATAATGGTGTGCTTTATAGGACTCTTAATGGACAATATATATGGGATAATTTTGTTAGTAAACACAACCAAATATTTATGGTAGTAGCGGGGCATCATTTTGCAGTAGATCACTCAATAGCTAAGAATAATAATGATAATGATGTTTTAGAACTACTTATTGATTATCAAAGTTATCCATCAGGTGGAAATAGTTGGATACAATTAGCCCAATTCTACGAAGAGGATGGATTTATAAGTTTTAAAACATATTCACCTTGGGTAAAAAGATTAGAAGAAGATAATAAAACTTATTTTGATTTGCTTCACCTGGATTCAGAAAAAGATGAATTTATAATTCCTTTTAATTTCAAGGAAAGATTTGATTTCTATGATTTCGGATTAAACAATGAGGACAAGTAATGAGAACAACTGTTAATAATAGTATTTTTAAATAGATGAATAGGCATATAACAGACTTGAGGAATTATATGAATATCGTTATAAAAAACAATTGAAAGAATGAGGTGAAATTAAATGGAAAGAAAAGTAGATATAGTTACTATTACTAATATGATTTATCCAAAAGATTCAAAAACAAATATAACTCATAATGTTAAGATTGATAATGACTTTGATTCGTTAACAATTGAATTTTGTTATTCTCCTAAAAAATTGCTAGATATGGAAAAGGCAAAAATATATGTTGAGGAAGGACTTGATATATTTGTTCCTCAAGAATATAGAGATGATTATAAAAATGATTATGGTAGATGGGAAGATTATACACCGCTTTTGAATTTAGTAACACTATCACTTGATGATGAATCTGATGAATATAGAGGATGTGCTCATAGACATAGCAATAATCAGATACATATTATAAGTAATGAGTTTGCTTCACCAGGTTTTATTAAAGGTGAAATAATTAAGGGGATATGGAAATTTGTTATTAATGTTCATGCAGTTGTTACTGAACAATGTGAATACCAGATAAAAGTAACAGGGAGGTGTAAATGATGAAATGGTTTGCAAGTGAATTACATACACATACGTTACATAGTGATGGTAATTTTACAGTGAAGGAACTTTGTGAAACTGCAAAAAGTTATGGGTTAAGTTGTATAGCAATGACTGATCATAATACAATGTCAGGTTTAGCAGAAGTTGACATTGATCTTCAAGAAAAGACTGTTAGTGTAATTAGAGGTATTGAATGGACCACTTATTATGGTCATATGTGCGTTCTAGGAGCAGAAAAATATGTTGATTGGCGTGATGCAACTCCATATAATATTGATGAAAAAATAACAGATATAAAAAAATATAAAGGTGTTGTTGGGGTAGCTCATCCCTTCGTCATTGGAAGTCCTATGTGTACAGGTTGTCATTGGAGTTTTGAAGTACATAAATGGGAAAATGTAGATTATATTGAAATATGGTCGGAACAATTTCCTGCTATAAGAACGCTTAATCATAGATCTAGAAAAATGTGGATGAATCTTTTAGATAATGGTTATAGGATTGCCGCCACATATGGCAAAGATTGGCACGGAAAACAAGTTGAAAATGTACCAAGTGCAGTTACATATCTGGGAGTAAATGATGATATTATTACAGGTGAGAATGCACTGGTTGCATTAAGAGAAGGTAGGACATATGTAACAATGGGGCCTACAATAGATACATATATAAAACAAAGCAATAAGGTGTATAGTATTGGTGATCAACTTTCAAATGGTAAATCGGAAATTATTGTGGAAGTTGGAATTGATTTAAGAAAAGATATGTGGGAAAGATTTAATCTTATCCCTGAAACAGTATCGATTATTAGTAATAATAGTAAAGTTATTGACGAGAAAGAAATAAATAATATAAATGATGAGCTGGTATTTGATGTTAATCTTAGTGACGGATGGTTGATTGTTCAGGTTAATGGAAAAGCGATGAATAAAGAATGTGTATTGGCATTTACAAGTCCTTTTTATATCGCATAGTAGATTATTAAGATAAAGTGGAGGTAATAAAATGTTGAAAGTTAATAGTAATCGACTTGTTATGCAGTCTGCACAAGGTAATATACAGAATCCTCATACATGTAATCCTTATTATATTACTTCAGATGGGAATGCGGTAACATTACCAGCTATGGGTGGAATTACTTATAATGTAAAGATTGGAGATTCGGTTTTTGGATGGGCTGGTGATCATGTAGAACCAGGAGTAACTATAAAAAATGATAATGATGATGCAAATAATGGTATGAGTAATCTTTCGTGTATTGGAAATGAAGCAATAGTTGTAACTGGAGATGCAAAGGGAACTAAAGGTTATGTTACAGGTACTCATGGTGGAGTAGAACATACAATTATTCATTTTGAAGACAATCTAGATAAAATGATTATTGGAGATACTATACTAGTTAAAACATGTGGAATGGGTATGCAGTTAGAAGATTATCCGGATATAAAAGTGATGAATATTGATCCGAACCTTTTTATAAAATTAAATATTAAAGAAGAAGATGGTAAGTTAGTTGTACCAATATCAGGTATTGTACCGGCATACCTTATGGGTTCAGGAATAGGATCTGCTAGTTGTAGTAGAGGTGACTATGATATAATGACCACCGATATGGAAGAAATTAAACAAAATGGTTTAGATAAATTAAAGTTTGGAGATTTTGTACTCTTAGAGGATTGTGATAATTCTTATGGTAGAGCTTATTTGAAAGGTGCTGTAAGCATAGGTGTGGTAATTCATGGTGATTGTGTAAGGATGGGCCATGGACCAGGAGTGACTACAGTGATGACGTGTAAAAAGAACTTGATTAAAGGAATCTTAACTGACAATGCAAATATTTTAACATATATGAAATAAATTAAGAGTTATACGAGGAGATACAAGTATGAATAAAAAATTACATTTTAATAATGATGGAACATTCAAAATAGTACAATTCACTGATGTACACTGGCAAAACGGAAAACCTGAGGATTTAAGAACAAGTGAACTTATGGAAATGATAATTCGAGAAGAAAAACCAGATTTTGTTATATTTACAGGAGATACAGTTTATGGTGATGAAAACAATAAATATTTGGATAAAGCTTTAGAACCAGTTAATAATGCTGGTATACCATGGGCTACTGTTTTTGGCAATCATGATTCAGAATGGGGTGCGGGGAAGAAAGAACTTTTGGAAATTCAGAAGAAGAGCACTCATTGCTTAACTGAAGCTGGTGATTCTAATATTAGTGGATTAGGTAATTATTATTTAACCATTCGTGAGAAAGAGAATGATAAACCAGCATGGATTATGTATTTCTTAGATTCAGGATGTTTAAATGCAAATAAAAAAGTAGAAGGTTATGATTTTATAAAAAGAGATCAGATCAATTGGTATGTTAAGCAGTCAATATCACTACGTAATGATTTTGGACAATTACCTGCATTATGCTTTTTTCATATTCCTTTACCAGAATATAATGATGTATGGGATTTTAATAAGTGTTATGGAGAAAAAAATGAAAATATATGCTGTCCAAATCAAAACTCGGGTTTCTTTTCAGCAATGGTTGAAATGGGTGATGTAAAAGGGGTATTTGTAGGACATGATCATATTAATGATTATCATGGTGAGTTAAATGGAATACAACTTTGCTATGGGCGTGCAACTGGATATAATACATATACTAAGGATGGTTTTTCACATGGAGCTAGAATAATTCTTGTAAAAAAAAATAAAAAAGATTTTAAAAGCTGGTTAAGACTTGATGATGGAACCATAGTTCGGAATCAACCTCTACATAAGCCAGAAGGTAGGATATATAAAAATGATTAAAGAAATTACATCTTCAATTTCGGATAGTATAAACCAAATAAAAGCGATTTATAAAAATGATGAGAAAATAATAAAGATGTATGAAAATGGTATTAAAAATACTTTTTTATCTACATTACAACCACAAGAAAATGGTGAAACATTTGTTATTACTGGAGATATACCTGCAATGTGGCTAAGAGATTCCGCGGCACAAGTTAGACCACTGTTATTATTTGCAAAAAATGATACAGTTATTTTCAATTTAATTGCTGGTGTAATAAAATTACAAATGAAGCAAATTCAAATTGATCCTTATGCAAATGCCTTTAATAATGGAGCGATAGGAAAAGGACATCAAACTGATCAAACTGATATGAAGCCAGAAATATGGGAGAGAAAGTATGAAATAGATTCTTTATGCTATCCAATACAACTTTCATATTTGTTTTGGAAAACTACAGATTCAACAGAGCATTTTAATGAGGCATTTATAAGTACTTGTCTTTTAATTATTGATACATTTGGTGTTGAACAAAATCATATGGAGAATTCTTCATATATATTTGAGCGTATAGAAGAGGACCCTGATAGATTAGAATATGAAACATTAAGTAACAACGGAATGGGAAATCCTGTGTCATATACAGGAATGACTTGGTCGGGTTTTCGTCCTAGTGATGATGCATGCAAATATGGTTATTTAATTCCATCAAATATGTTTGCGGTTGTCATATTAAGATACATAGAGGAAATAGCAACTAATGTTTTAAAAGATAAAGAACTTGCTAATCAAGCAATAAAATTAGCAGATAAAATTGATGAAGGAATTAAGAAAAACGCAATTATTAAACACCCTAAATATGGTGAAATATATGCTTATGAAGTTGATGGAAATGGAAATTATCTCTTAATGGATGATGCAAATGTACCAAGCTTGTTATCAATACCATATTTGGGTTATGTAGATTTTGATGATCCTATTTACTTAAATACTAGAAAATTTTTATTGAGCAAAGATAATCCATTCTATTATGAAGGAAAAGTAGCAAGAGGTATAGGAAGTCCGCATACACCAAGTAATTATATTTGGCATATTGCTCTTGCAATACAAGGAATGACTACTCTTCATGAAGAGGAACAGAAAAAAATATGTGAATTATTTACAATTACAGACGCAGGTACAGATTTGATGCATGAAGGATTTGATGTTAATAATCCTTGTAACTTTAGTAGACCGTGGTTTAGTTGGGCTAATTCTATGTATGCAGAATTTATTCTTTCAATCAATGATATAGTTGTGAAAGGGTCACCTCTAGATAATAAAAAAAATAATAGAAGACGTTAAAATAGTTTAAGTGATAGTAGTAACTAATGTTATAGATATTTATATATAAGCTTTATTTTTTAAAAAGGAGATATTTATTAATGAAAAGAATTGCAATTGATATGGACGAAGTTATGGCAGATACTCTTTCTATGCATTTGGAGCTTATTAACAGAGATTTTAAGGATAATATTATAATTTCAGAAATACAAGGGAAAAGCATATTAGATGTGCATCCTCACTTAAAGGATAAGATATATACTAACTTAAAGGATCCATCATTCTTTAGAAATATAAAAGTTATGGAACATAGTCAGAAAGTAATAAGAGAACTAAGTCAGTATTATGAGATATTTATTGCTTCTGCAGCTATGGAAGTGCCTGCTTCTTTTACAGCAAAGTATGAATGGTTAAAGGAGCATTTTAGTTTTTTGTCAGATAATAATTTTGTTTTTTGTGGTGACAAAAGTGTTATTAATGCTGATTATCTTATTGATGATAACGTAAAACAATTTAAAAGATTCTCTGGTAAAGGGATTTTATATACATCTTCCCGTAATATTTACGAAACTGGATACATAAGGGTAAATAATTGGTTAGAGGTTAGAGAGTATTTTATGAAATAATTTGGAGAAAGATTTAGCAAAAGGATAAAAAGACAGGAGTGATAAGAAGTGAAATTAGTAGTTCTAGGCGGAGGTGGAGTTCGCTCTCCATTTTTAGCAAAATCAGTAGTAACAAAAGCAAAAGAATTAGGTATTAATAAAGTAGTTTTTATGGACAATGAGTCAGAAAAATTAAGGATATATGGTGGAATGGCAAAGCATATATCTAATTATATTGATGATACCATAGAATTTCAATTAACTACAGATGCAATAGAAGCAGTTAAAGATGCGAGTTTTATTATTACAACACTTCGTGTAGGTCAAGACAAAGGTCGTGTTAGTGATGAAAGAATAGCACTAAAATATAATGTATTAGGTCAAGAAACAACAGGAGCTGGTGGATTTGCAATGTCACTTCGTTCAATACCAGCACTTATGGAATACTGTGAATTAATTAAGCAATATGCTAAGAAAGATGCCTATGTATTTAATTTTACCAATCCATCAGGATTAGTTACACAAGCCCTTAGATCGGCAGGATATGATAATGTATATGGTATATGTGATGGACCTAGTGAATTTATAAAAGAATTACAAGAACTATTGGAAGTATCACAAGATGAATTTTCAGTAGAATGCTTTGGACTTAATCACTTATCATGGTTTAGAAAAATAATGGCAAAAGGTGTAGATAAGACAGAAGAAGTAATAAATAATAAAGAAACATATATAAAAACAGAAGAACATTTATTTGATGAAGAATTAGTGAAAATGCAAGAAATGCTTTTAAATGGATATCTCTACTTTTACTATCACAGAGAAAAAGCGTTTGACTGTATACAAAAATCACGTAAAACAAGAGGCGAAACAATATTAGATATTAATACAAGAATGAATGAAAAACTCTTTAACATAGATGTGGATCAAGAATTTGACAAAGCTTTCAAAATATTTTTAGAGCACTACTATGAGAGAGAAAATAGCTATATGGCAATTGAATCTGGGAATGTACGTGCTAAGCAGATTGATGTACCTCCAGTAAGCGAATTTATTAACCAAGAAGATGATGGAGGCTACGCAGGAGTAGCGCTTAATTATATAAAAGCTATTCAAACAGGAAAAGAAGTAGAAATGGTTCTTTCAGTTCCAAATAATGGCTCTATTGAAGGATTAGAAGATGATGATATTATAGAGATAACATGTAAAATCGATAAAGACGGGGCTAAACCTGTAAAAATAGGTAAAGTTCCAGAATTACAAATGAATTTAATCAGACAAGTAAAATTATTTGAAAGAACAACAGTGGAAGCTATAAGAGAAAAAAGTATAGAAAAAGCTATTAAAGCATTAATGGTTCATCCACTAGTTAATTCATATTCTCTTGCAAAAGCATTAGTGCATGAATATTTAGATGAATACAAAGAGTTTGTAGGCGAATGGAGGTAATAAATATGTCCTTTGTGGCTACTATTACGCCTTTATTTTTAGATATGATTTTTTCAGATATGCCAAGAATGCCACAATATGGTGAAGAAGTATTTGCAGATAAATTTGATATCCAACTAGGTGGAGGATCCATGGTTCCAGCCATCTTGTTAAGTAGATTTCAGGTTGATTCAAGACTAGGAACATTTCTGGCTAATGATATAACTAGTAGTCTTTCAAGAAGTCTGTTAGAAAAAACAGGAATAACGTATAAAAATCTATATAAAGGTGATAAAAGTCCTGTTGTAGTAACCAGTGTATCAACTTTTCCACAAGATAGATGTTTTACATGTCATAATCCAAGATTACATGAAAAGTATTTAACACCTAAAGAAGTATATGAATTTTATAAAGGTGCAAAAATATGTTTTGTTTTTGAAGGATATGATGACGTATTTAAAAGGTTAAAAGAAGAAGGAACAATAATTATATATGATTTAGGTTGGGATGATAACTTAAATGTGAAGAATATTGCACATATATTAGACTATACAGATGTATTTACGCCTAATGATAAAGAAGCAATGAAAATGACAGGTACTGATAATGTAGAAGATGCATTAGAAGTTTTAGCTGAGTATGTAGCTTTTCCAATTGTGAAAATTGGAGGAAATGGTTGTATGACATTAAGAAACGAAGAGATTATACATGTACCAATGCCAATGGAGTTTAATGCAATTGATACAACTGGAGCAGGCGATAACTTTTTGGCTGGTATTATGTATGGGTTATACAATGAATGGAACGTAGTAAAATGCATGCAAATGGGTAATGTATTAGGAGGCTATTCAACTACAACTATTGGTTGTTATGGAGCTAATATTACATACGAAGAAGCTATGGAAATAATGCGAAAATATTAATAGGTTAAAATGAATAGAATAAGCTCAACTGTGAATGTTCTATAAAAAATGCTCCTTATTAATAACAGAGTCATTTCTCTGTTGTATAAGGAACATTTTTTATTTGCTGGGCATTATTCTATATTCATTAACTTTCAATGATAATTATATAACTAATATATTATCTACAGCATTATATTTTGGTAATAGCTTATTGGTAATGATTTTAGTTGGTTTGGATATATCACCAATCCTATAAGGTGCAACCTTATTAAATTTATCACTATCAGCAAGTAATAACCAGCTTTGAGATTTATTTATTATGGAAGTATAGATATTCTTACTAACTTCTGTGGATACTGAAATACCATAGTCTAAGTCTATACCTGAACAACTTGTAATACCTTTGTTTATATTATAAAATGATAAATATTCATTTATCTTATTACTAGCGGTAAATGAATGTTTTTCATGGAATACAACCTCTCCACCTACTAAAATCAATGTTTTACATCTATCTTTAAGATGTTTGATAGCTTCAATATTATTGGTTATTATTGATATGTTATCGTTGATATTAATATATTTTGAGAGGTAGGTACAAGTTAATCCAGAACCTAAAAAAATAGTATCACCTGGTTGAATGAATTTATATACATACTCAGCAAGTTTTTCATTTTTGTTAGTTGAAGCTAATGTAGAAAATTGTGTATCCGATATAGGCATATTTTTAGTGGAATCGGCTAAAACAGCTCCTCCATGTGTTTTGATAATTAATCCTTTTTTCTGTAATAGATTTAAATCTTTTCTAATTGTAACATCACTAACGTTAAAAATTTTTGCTAAGGCTTGAACTTGGACAATTTTATCTTTTTTCAATAAATCTAAAATAGCATCTAATCTTTGTATAGCAAACATAATAACTCCTTCTTTTCTATGACGAATATATAAAAAATTACATTTTGATTTAATGATTATAACATAAATGACCATTTTTTTCAAAAGAATATTTTATTTTTATTAACATTTGATTATATTTTGATTACAAACAAAAGAAAACATAAACAAACATAAGAACATTAGTTAATTGATTTAATGCTATAAAAATAATATTAAAACTATCGATTAGATACAAAATATATTATTTTAAAAAAGAATTAATGATACTATTATATGATTAATATTTAACCCATTTAGAACCATTATCAGCTGATTCTACACATTTTTCAATCAAACGAACTCCTTCAATTCCTGCTTCAATATCAGGAAACCATAGGTTATCTATTATTTCTGTATTACCCTTATCCATAGCATCCATGGCTAAAGCAAAACGATGATAAATGTTAGCCCAAGATTCAAATAATCCTTCAGCGTGTCCACAACCGATTCTGTTAGCTCCAACACCAGGGTCATCATTGTAATTATAACCATGTCCTCTATCTAGGAGACGTTTAGGTTCTCCTTGTATCTCGTATACTAATTGATTAGGATGCTCATCCCACCACTCAATAGATGCTTTTGAGCCTACAATTCTAATTTTTTGTTCATGAATTGCACCTGCATTAACACAACTAGCCCACAGATTACCTACAGCACCATTATCAAAATGCATTAGAACAAAAGCATTGTCTTCTAATGGAGCACGACTTTTTACAAAGCTCTGTCTTGTGCACATTAACTCATCTATTTTCAGATTTGGAACCATGACTTCAGCTAGATAATAAGCATGAGTACCAACATCACCAAGTACATAAGTAGGACCTGCAACTTCAGGACTAACTCTCCATTTGGTTCCTGGATCATTTTTTTCCACTTCTTCTGAATGCCATCCATGAGCAAATTGCATATTAATTATTCTGATTTCACCAAGGTCTCCATTTTCAATCATTTTACGTGCTTGATGGACCATCTCATGTCCTGTATAACCATAAGTTACACCTATAACTTTATTTTCTCTTTTCGCTATAGCTTTTAATTCTTCGGCTTCAGCTACTGTAAAAGTTAAAGGTTTCTCACATATTACATGTAATCCTGCTTCTAATGCAGCTTTTGCCATTTCATAATGAAACTTGTTTGGAGTAGCTATCGAAACAGCTTGAATACCATCTTCTCGTTTTGATTCTTCTGCAATCATTATTTTATAATCTGAATAACAACGATTGGTATCTACTCCTATGTTTTTACCAAAATCTACACAACGTTCTGGATTGATGTCAAAAGCGCCTGCTACTAATTGAAATAAATTATCACGGGCTGCAGAAGTTCGGTGAATATATCCAATTTGACTGCCTCGGCCTCCACCAATCATTGCCCATCTTATAGGCTGTTCGAATCTTAGTTCTTCATTAAACATTGAATTTACCTCCCAATCAATATTTTAATCTAATAACCTAAGTTGCTTAGATATTCTCTGCTTTTTTTAATGTCATTTAGACTACCATCAGCATCTAATGGATCACGCTCTTGTTCAATGGTAATCCAACCTTTATAGCTTATTTCATTTAATTTGCCTTTTATTGATTTATAATCAATAACTCCTTGACCAATAGGGCACATAACTTTCTCTTTACATGCTTCAAAGAAACCGATTTTTCTACCTATTACATCTTCATAAATGATTTGATCAATATCTTTGAAGTGTACATAATCCAGTCTGTCTGCATATTTTCCTAACCATTCAATAGGATTCATACATGCATAATGCAGATGACCAGTATCTAAACATAATCCAGCTATATCAGATGAAATATCATTAAGAAGATTAATTGTTTCATCTTCATATTCAATATAGCCTCCAGCATGAGGGTGGATTACTGAACGTATCCCGTATTGTTCAGAAGCAATTCGTGATATTTCATAGATATGCTTCATCATGAGCTTCCAATCTTTGGTAGATAACCTAGGAGCTTTATCAGGATGCCCTGCATATGGACTTCTTGTTTTATTAACTTCGTCAATTATAACTAGGTAAGGTGTTTTGTAATGCTGACCTCTAATAGTAGAGGACTTAGGCAACTCTGATATCAGTTTACAGGTAATATGTGTTTTGTTTACTATGTTTTCATAATTATCAGGTGAAACTAAATTATCATATAGAGTTCCTGCAACAATTTCTAAGTTTCTTTTGGTTAATTCTTCATATAGTATTTTAGCGTCTTGTGGTAAATAACCAAAGGGACCTAGTTCTATGCCTTTATAACCTGAAACTGAAGCTTCATCCAGTACTTTTTGCCAAGGGGGATTATTAGGATTATTAGCATCTTCAACTCCCCAGCAACATGGAGCGCTTGCTATTTTGAAACTCATATTTGTCCTCCTTTGAGTAATTATTTATTTGGCCAAATTAATGCATCTGGTTCTCCTGCCCATTTATGTTCGTCTTTAAAAATTGGAGCTAGATATGGATTCCCTTCTAAATGACGAATTGTCCAAATGAAATACATTCCATATCCAGGAGCTGCAACTTGAGGGTGGTCCAAGTTAGGATGGATAAGAACAGTATCATTTTGTTCTAGTAATACTCCTTCATCTTCTAATTTTAATAAGCCAAATCCATTAGAAGGATAGAACTTATAGAAGTATATTTCAGGTTGAGGATGGTAATGTGATGGGAAACCAGCCCATTTTCCAGGATAATGCATATCTTCACCAATCATTAAATTGGAATCAGGATTAATTGTATGGTCTATTATTGTACGTACTATACGAGTAGCAGTTTCGTTCATAGCACCTTCGCCGCGAATCTCAATCCTAATATCATCTTTAGTATATATTCTACAATAATCAAGTTTATCATTTTCAGTTTTGAAAATTGCTATTTCTGTATCTTCATTCAAACATTCAATTTCTATTTTCGTATTATTGCATACTTGTACCAGAATTGGATCATAATCATAAAAATTTTCTCTTTCAATGATTTCTTCTTTACCTTGAAAAGAAACTTTGATTTTACCGTAGATAAGAAGGTAAGCTCTTTCTAAAGGTTCTGAATTATTATATTGCTGACCTAGGTCCATCTTCAACATTTCAAAATCCATCAAAAACTCTTTGTAAGGTCCTTTTGAGTCAACAATTGTAGTTGTGCCAGGTTTAAAATCCTGTTGTTGTTTAATTTTCATTTTATTTCCTCCTAATTAAAGACCAGTTTTTTCGTTAATAAACTTACGAGCCTTTATAGCATATTCTAATGGATCAGCTATTCCAGGATCTTGTTCTGCTTCTATAACAATCCATCCTTCATAATTACTATCTGATAGTACCTTGAAAACACCATCCCAATCAACTAAATCCCCGTCGCCTGGAACGGTATATATACCAGCTTTTACAGCTTGTAAAAAGCTTAATTTTTCATCTTTAACTTTTTGTAATATATCACTGCGTACATCCTTGAAATGAATATGTTTTACTCTATCAATATATTTTTTTAGCAATTCTACAGCATTCTCACCAGCAAATGTAGCGTGACCAGTATCAAAAAGTGCATGTACCAGGTCAGGATCAGTCATATCCATTAATCTATCAAATTCTTCTAAAGATTGAATTCCAGTTCCCATGTGATAGTGATATGCAATACTCATACCTTTTTCTTTTGCTAATTCACCCATTTTATTTAGACCATTAGCAATTTTTTCAAATTGTTCATCAGTCAGTATTGGAGCTGCATCAAACATAGGAGCGTCCATATCACCTTGAATACTAACACCTACTTCAGCAACACCAATTACTTTTGCACCAAGGCTGTGTAGAAAATCTCTATGCTCTACAAATGCTTTTAATGTTTCTTCCTCAGGTTTAGTAGTGAAGAAGCAGCTAAACCAAGCATTACATATTTGCATACCTCTTATTTCTAATGCTTTTTTTAATGTAGGTAGATCCTTTGGATATTTATTACCGATTTCACTACCTGTAAATCCTGCGAGTGCCATTTCACTTAGGCATTGTTGGTAAGTCAATTCGCCTCCTAATTCAGGCATATCATCATTAGTCCAGTTAATAGGAGCGCATCCTAGTTTGATATTGTGATTAGATAAATTCATTTTACATTCTCCTTTTTGTTATTTTTAGTTTTGTATTTTAGTATGGTAAACATTTTGTGCTTACGATATTATTCACATTTTGTGCTGCTTCAACGACTCTTTGATCTTTTGCAACTTGTGCAGTTCCAACTCGCCAAAAATGTTCAAATCCACCAGTCATTGTACCTGGTAATACTTTGATATCTATTAAAGTAGAAACAATCTGTTTCTTAGAGTCTTCAATAGCTTCTATTAGTTCTTCCATTGTGTTAACTCTATAAGTCTTAGCTCCATATCCCTCGGCAATTTTTGCAAAGTCGATAGGAACATATTCTCCAAGCAAAGCATTACCATTTCTTGCTCTGAATTCAGTTCCAAAAGTATCTATACCTTGTGATCTTTGAAGGTTATGGATACATTGATGTCCATTATTATCTAATAAGAGTACATTAATCTTAACACCTTCTTGTATACTGGTATATAGGTCTGAATGACCCATTAAAAATCCACCATCACCAACAAAACAGTAACTTTCAACATCTGGATTTGCGAGTTTTGCTCCTAATGAACCACTAACTTCATATCCCATACATGAGAAGCCATATTCTAGGTGATATGTATCAGGCTTTGTTGGACACCAAATTCTTTCGAGGTCAGATGGAATACTTCCTGAAGCTGATACAATAATTGCATCTTCATCAATTGTTTTATTAATAGTTGATAGAACAGCAGTTTGACATAATCCATTTTCGTTGGTTGCATTAGCCATTTTATCCAGTTCTATTTGCCAGTCCTTTTTTGCATCACTTATTTCTGTTGTATACTCTGATTTATAATTGTTCTCTTTTAGAGTTTTAGTTAATTTCTCTAAGGCTTTTTTAGCATCAGCTACTATAGAAGTAGCATTCATTTTATATGCATCAAAGTCATTTATATTTATTGTCAATATATCCAATTCTGGATTTTGATATGCAAATTTTGATGAGGTAACGAAATCATTAAGTCTTGTTCCTACAGCAATAATTAAGTCAGCTTGTTTTGCTAAACGATTACTTGCTAAGGTACCACAAACACCGCCACCGCCCATGTTGAATTCATGAGTCCAAGGTATTATACCTTTTCCAGCTTGAGTTTCACCAAAAGGAATATTGAAACTTTTGCAAAAATCAAGTAATTGCTGTTCTGCAAAGCTGTATCGAACGCCGCCGCCACATATTACCATTGGTTTTTTCTTGGACTTAATAAGATTGATTGCTGAACTTAAATCATATTCATCAATATCAATTCTTCTTATACGATGTACTCTTTTCCTAAAGAAAGATTCTGGAAAATCATAAGATTCGCCTTGTACATCTTGAGGTAAACAAAGTGTAACAGCCCCTGTTTCGGCAGGATTGGTTAATACACGCATTGCTTGAATTGCAGATGTCATAAGTTGTTCTGGACGTTGTATTCTATCCCAATATTTACTAACAGCTTTAAATGAGTCATTGGCTGAAATCGAATAATCATATGATTGTTCTACTTGTTGCAATACAGGATCTGGTTGGCGATCTGAATAACTATCAGAAGGTAGTAAAAGTACAGGAATTCTATTAACTGTTGCAGTTCCTGCCGCTGTTACCATATTAAGTGAACCAGGTCCAATAGATGCTGTACATGCAAAAATTTGAGTCCTGCGTTTTTGTTTTGCATATGCTACAGCTACATGAGTAATTTCTTGTTCGTTTTTACCTGCATAATAAATCATTTCATCTTTGTACTCGTCAAGAGCTTGACCAAGTCCAACAACATTACCGTGACCAAATATTCCCATAACACCTTTAACAAATTTAATTTCTGTTCCATCCACTTCAATATATTGATTGTTCAAGAATTTCAATAATGCTTGAGCGGTTGTAAGTCTGATGGTAGACTCCATAAATAATTCCTCCTTATTTAGTAGTAAAATATATTACTTAGTTATGTTTGAGTTTTATTTACTTTTGATTACTTTTAAATAGTACATCGTATAGTACATATTTGTCAATAATAATTTTAAAAAAAACATATTTTTGTATAATATGACAAAACATATTGACAAACGAAAATAAATGAAATATAATGTAATCAAACAGAACACGATAGATGCGCATATATTTGTTCTTTTTTTATTAGGATATGTTAGTAATTATATTATTAGGTTTTTATCATTAAATTATTTTAAATGAATTTTAAGATTTTATGATATTAACAAATAATTTAATGAAGTAAGCAGAAAATATAATTATATGAAAAAAATATGGATTAACTAAATTAGGAGGATTTATTTATGAAAAAACTTTTATCACTAGTACTAATTATTAGTTTGATGTCGATTTGGGTTGTTGGATGTGGTGGAAAAGATAATGTGGATGAAGGTAACAATGCAAAAGATAATGTTAATACTAATGATACTGTAAAAAAATATAAGATTGGTGTTGCAGGTTCTAGTTTTGCAGACAAATGGCAAACTTATTTATATGATGCAATTAAAGAAGAAGCAGACTCATTGGATGAAGTAGAAGCAATTTTTACTGATGCTAAAGATGATAGTTCAATACAAATTGCAAATATGGAAAATCTAATAGCTCAAAAAGTTGATGCAATAATTGTTGTTATGGTAGATACAGAAGGAGCCAAACCATATGTAAAAATGTGTGAAGAAGCAGGAATACCTCTTATTGGAGTTAATCGTACTTTTGAAGGAGCAGATGTATATGTAGGTTCTGAATCTATTCAAGCTGGATTGATGCAAATGGAGCATGTTGTAAAATTACTAGGTGAAAAAGGAAATATTTGTGTACTTGAAGGAGCACCTGGATATGAAGCAGCTGTACAAAGAACTGCAGGTAATATAGAAATAGCTGATAAATATGAAGAAATAAATATTATTCGCCAAGATACAGGAAAATGGGATAGAGCAAAAGGAATGGAAGTTGCAGAAAACTGGTTACAATCTGGCGAAGAAATCAATGCAATAGTAGCTAATAATGACGAGATGGCAATAGGTGCAATACGTGCTCTGGAAGCTGTTGGTAATACTGATATTGTTGTAGCTGGTATTGATGCTACACTTGATGCATTGGAGTATGTAAAAGATGGAACTCTGGATATTACAATATTCCAAAGTCCTTTCGGTCAAGGGTCAGAATCATTGAAGGCTGCACTTAAAATGGCTAAAGGTGAAACAGTAGAGGAAGTGGTTTGGGTACCATTTGAAATAGTAAATAAAGAAAATGTTGATGAATATATTGCTAAGTGGGAATAGGGAATAGGGATTACTAAAAATATACCGGAGCGAAAGCTCTGGTATTAAATGAAGGAGAATGTACATGAGTTCTGATATTATATTAAAAATGAAAAATATTACTAAAACATTCCCTGGTGTTAAGGCTTTAGATAATGTCAGTTTAGAGGTTAAAAAAGGAACTGTTCATGGACTAATGGGTGAAAATGGTGCTGGTAAATCAACTCTTATGAATATTCTTATTGGTATCTTACAACAAGATACTGGAGAAATAGAATTCAAAGGTGAGAAGCTAAATATAAAAACTACTGCAGATGCTTTGAATGCAGGGATATCAATGATTCATCAAGAATTAAGTCCTATACCAGATATGACAGTTGCAGAAAATCTATTTTTGGGAAGAGAACCTTCAAAATGGGGAATGGTAAACGAAAAAAAATTATATAAGAAAACAAAAGAGTTGCTTAACGAACTGGGAATAACAATTGATCCACATAAAAAAATGAGAAACCTAAGTACAGCTTATATACAATTAGTAGAAATCGCTAAAGCAATTTCCTATAATTCTGATTTGATTATTATGGATGAACCTACGTCAGCTATTACAGAGAGAGAAGTCCTACAACTATTTAAC
This sequence comes from Vallitalea sediminicola, assembly GCF_054408565.1. NCBI lineage: Bacteria > Bacillati > Bacillota > Clostridia > Lachnospirales > Vallitaleaceae > Vallitalea > Vallitalea sediminicola. Next base: position 47,928 of record NZ_BTPT01000039.1, on the reverse strand, counting down.
ATGATTAAAAAGCTAACAGCAAAAGGCGTAGCAGTAATATATATAACTCATAAAATGGACGAAGTTTTTCAAATAACAGATGAATGTACTGTTTTTAGGGATGGGCAATATATTGGAACAGGATTATCATCAGAGTTAACAAGCGGACAGCTTATATCTATGATGGTTGGTAGGGAAGTAAATCAGATTTTTCCTAAAATAGAAGTTGAAAAATTTGGAGAAGTATTATTAGAAGTTAAGAACCTATGTCATGAAGAATATTTTCAAGATATCAGTTTCAATGTAAGAGCTGGAGAAATTCTAGGTTTTGCAGGACTTATGGGTGCTGGAAGATCAGAAGTTATGGAAACGGTTTTTGGTATTAACAAATCAGTTTCAGGGGAAATATATGTCAATGGTAAGAAAGTTAAAATAAAATCACCAAAAGATGCTATTAAACATGGTATTGGATTATTAACAGAAGATAGAAAGAGAACTGGGTTATTTCTACCTCTTTCAGTTTCTGATAACACCATTATGTCAGACTTAAATACTTATGCCAACAATATTGGAATCGTTAATGAAAAGAAGGTTAACTCTGCATGTCTTATGCAAAAAGATAATTTGAAGATAAAAACCCCAAGTATAGCTCAAACAATTAATAATCTTAGTGGTGGTAATCAGCAAAAGGTATTAATTGCTAGATGGCTTTTGATGAACCCAGATATTCTTATAATTGATGAACCAACGAGGGGAATTGATGTAGGTGCAAAATCTGAAATTCATAAACTGATGTCACAATTGGCTAAACAAGGCAAAGCAATAATTATGATATCTTCTGAATTACCAGAAGTATTAGGTATGAGTGACAGAATAATTGTAATGCATGAAGGCAGGATCACAGGAGAATTGGCAAGAGATGAAGCTAATCAAGAAGAAATTATGAAATATGCCACTAAATAATTATAGGAGGAAACATAATGGGTAAGATAGGCTTTTTAAAGACAAAAGAAGGTAGAAGAGAGATATTTAATAGATATGGCATGGTTATTATTCTATTTTTGATGGTAATTGTAATGACCCTAATTAAACCTGTATTTATTAATACTTCAAATATTATTAATATTTTTAAACAAGTTGCAGTAATCGGAACAATTGCATATGGTGTTACCTTAATCATCATCACTGGTGGAATTGACTTATCATCTGGTTCGGTAGTTGCATTGGTTGGGGTAGTAGTAGCTAGTTTCTCTGCTCCTGGAGATAATATTATCATTGCAATCATCATTGGATTATTAGTAGGAGCATTGTGTGGAGCTATTAACGGTATTGTATTGTCTTACACAGGAATCCCACCGTTCATTGCAACACTCGGAATGATGACTATAGCACGTGGAGCCGCTTTATTATATACAAATGGTCGTCCAATAAGTAATATTGATGAAAGTTTATTGGTTCTAGGTACTGGAAAAATAGGGCCAGTTCCAATCGCCGTTATCATTTTCTTATTAGCTGGATTATTGACTCATATCATTCTTAGAAAAAGTACTTTCGGTAAATCAATCTATGCTATTGGTGGAAATGAACAAGCAGCAATTGTTTGTGGTTTGAATGTAAAGAAAATCAAAATTCTTATTTATACTTTTGCAGGATTAATGTCAGCTGTTGGTGGTATCGTTTTAACTGCAAGAGTAAGTTCAGGTAATCCAACTGCTGGATTATCATATGAATTAGATGCCATAGCATCTGCAGTAATCGGGGGAACAAGCTTATCAGGTGGTGTAGGTTACATATCCGGAACTATAATTGGTGCATTGATAATCGGTGTACTCAATAATGGTCTGACACTTATAGGAGTTTCTCCTTATTGGCAGCAAGTTGTAAAAGGATTAATTATTGTAGGAGCAGTAATTCTTGATGCATATAAAAATAAAAGATAGAACTTTCTGGGAGGTTTCAGAATGGATGGAATTAGTTTTGAACAAAATAGAAAACTTGATGTTATAGCAATAGGTAGAATTGGTATTGATTTTTTTCCGAATGAATATAATTGTCCATTAGAAGAAACAAAAACATTTACTAAAACTGTGGGAGGATCTCCAGCCAATATTGCAGTTGCTACATCAAGATACGGCATGAAAACTGGATTTATCGGCAGAGTTGCAGATGATGCATTTGGGAGATTTGCCATAAAATATTTACAAGGAAAAAACATTAATACTGAAGGATTAGTTGTAGATAAATCTGATAACAAAATGGGCCTTGCTTATGTGGAAATAGTAAGTCCAAAAGAAAGCAATATAATAATGTATAGATCTAATGCGGTAGATCTAAAACTTACTATGGAAGATATTTCAGAAGATTATATTAGAAGTTCTAAGGTATTAGTAGTGTCAGGTACAGCTCTAGCAGCATCTCCATCAAGAGAAGCTGTACTCTTAGCCATGAAATTAGCTAGAAAACATAAGACAAGAGTCTTCTTTGATATAGATTATCGCCCATATACATGGAATTCAGAAGAAGAGACAGGTTTGTATTATAGTCTTGCAGCTGAAAAATGTGATGTAATTATTGGTACTAGAGAAGAATTTGATATGCTTGAAAAAATAGATTTACCAGATAATAAAGATGATAAAGTAAGTTCTAATCATTGGTTTGAACATAATGCTAAAATAGTCATCGTGAAACATGGAAAAGATGGCTCTATAGCATATTTGAAAAATGGTGAAGAAAAGCAAGGTGAAGTATTCCCTGTTAAGCCACTAAAAACTCAAGGTGCTGGTGATTCTTATGCTGGAGGAGTAATTAGTTCATTGATAAAGGGTAAAAGTATTACTGAAGCTATGAAATATGGAGCAGGTGCAGCTGCGATAGTTGTAACAAACAATAGTTGTTCTGATGCAATGCCGACAGAAGAAGAGATTACAGACTTTATAAAAAACTATAAAAAGGAGCATTGATATGTTAGTGAATATGAACAATATGCTGCAAACTGCTGTTAAAAATAATCGTATCGTACCAGGGTTCAATGTTTTTGGTTACGAAGATGCAAAAGTAATAATCGAAGTAGCACAAACAATAGGAGCTCCTGTATTATTAATGACAAATAGGGATGCAGCCAATTTTATGCCAGTCAAATATTATGGTGCATTATATAGAAAAATGGCCGAAGAAGCAAATGTTGATGTATGTATCCATTTGGATCACGGGAAAAATGTGGTTGATATTGCAAAAGCTATTCAAGCAGGATATACATCAGTAATGTATGACGGATCAGCTAATCCTATAGAAGAGAATATAAAAAAATCCAAAGATATTTATAGTATTTGTAGCCCTTGTGATGTTTCGCTAGAAGTAGAGGTAGGATGTGTTTCTTACAGTGAACCAGGGCTAAATGTAAGCGAAAAATTAACGGAAGTGAAAGATATTTTGGCTATGTCTAGTGAAGTCAATGTAAATTGTATTGCAGTTGCTGTAGGGAATGTTCATCGTATGACAGAGCAAAAAGCTATAATTGATTTTGAAAGACTAGAAAAAATATCAAAAGCTTGCCCAGTACCATTGGTTATTCATGGGTCAACAGGAATACCTGATGACCAGATAGAAAAGCTAAGATATCACGGTGTTGGTAAAATGAATATAGGAACAGCAGTACGTATGGCTTTTGGTAATACTGTCAGGGATTTTTCTAATGAAAATCCACATATTTTTGATAGAATACAATTATTTCAAAAACCAATGGAAAAAATGAAAAAAGTTGTCACTGAAAAATATCGTTTACTTGGTTGGTAGGAGGTAAAATTGTGAGGAAAGTGGTCGATCTAGATACTATTAAGAATTGCTTTTTTGATGGTATGACTTTGATGGTTGGAGGATTCATGGGCTGTGGAGCACCAGTAACACTTATAGATTATATTCTGGACCTAGGAATTAAAGATATTACACTTATATCAACTGATACAGCAACAGTAGAACGTGGTGTGGGTAAATTAATTGTTGCAAAAAGAGTTAAGAAATTATTTGCTTCACATATTGGACTTAATCCTGAAACTGGAAATCAAATGAATGAAGGAACAATGGAAGTTGAACTTGTGCCTCAAGGAACTTTAGCAGAAAGAATTAGATCAGGTGGTGCAGGGCTTGGAGGTGTATTAACGCCAACAGGTATTGGAACTATAGTTGAAGAAGGAAAGCAAGTATTAGAAATAGATGGTAAAAAATATATACTAGAAAAAAATCTAAAAGCGGATGTATCTTTGATTAGAGGAAGTATTACTGATGTCTATGGGAATACCATTTATAGAGGTACAACTAATAATTTTAATCAAGTAATGGCAACAGCAGGTACAACTGTTATTGTTGAAGCAGAAAAAGTGGTTCATGGGGGAACATTATCTCCAGAATGTATAAGTACACCAAGTATATATGTGGATTATATTATTAGAGGAGGTAACAGAAAATATGTCTATTAATGATATGAAAAAACGTATTGCAAAACGTGTTGCCCTTGAGTTGAATGATGGAGATGTGGTTAATCTAGGAATAGGTCTACCGACTAAGGTGGCTAATTATATTCCCAGTGGTGTTGAAGTGTTCTTTCAATCTGAAAATGGAATGTTATGTATGGGAAGTATTCCTGAAGAAGGTGAGGAATCTTTTGATATAGTTGATGCGGGAGGCCAGTATTCCACATTATTACCACATGGAGCATCTTTTGATAGTACAAGTTCATTTACTATGATTCGTGGTGGGCATGTAGATGTATGTGTTTTAGGTACATTACAAGTTGATGAAGAAGGTAACTTGGCTAATTGGATAATACCAGGTAAAATTGTTCCGGGCATGGGTGGAGCAATGGATTTGGTCACTGGAGCGAAGAAAGTCATTATAGCTACAACTCACACTAATAAAGGGAAACCTAAAATCTTAAAAAAATGTACTTTACCCTTAACTGCAGTAGGGCAGGTTGATACTATAATTACAGAATTAGCTGTAATACAAGTAACTGAAAATGGATTAGTATTACAAGAAATAAGTCATGATACTACAGTTGAAGAAGTAATAGAATTAACAGAAGCAGAATTGACAGTTAGTGAAGATATTAAAGTATGGAAGGATGAATAATATGAATTCTGTTGTTATATTATCTGCCGTAAGAACAGCTGTAGGAAACTACGGTGGAGCATTGCAAAATACTGGTGCTGTAAAATTAGGAGAAATAGTTATAAAAGAAGCAATCAAAAGAGCCAAAATATCAAATGAAGAAATTGATGAAGTATTATTTGGTTGTGTATTACAAGCTGGTTTAGGACAAAATGTCGCTAGACAGGCAGCTATTAATGCAGGGATACCTGAAGAGATACCTGGTATGACAATAAATAAAGTTTGTGGTTCTGGATTAAGAACGGTTAGCTTAGGAGCTCAAACTGTTGTTGCTGGAGATAATAATATTGTTGTTACAGGTGGAACAGAGAATATGAGCGCTTCTCCATATATATTAGATAGAGCTAGATTCGGTTATCGAATGGGTAATGCAAATATGGTGGACATGCTGATAAAAGATGGATTATGGGATGCATTCAATGATTATCATATGGGTGTTACAGCTGAAAATATTGCAGAAGAATATAATTATACTAGGGAACAACAAGATGAATTTGCAGTAAAATCTCAAAATAAAGCAGAGAAAGCCCAAAAAACAGGTCGTTTCAAAGATGAAATCATTCCTATTGAGTTAGTTGGTCGTAAAGGCAAAACAACTATTTTTGAAAATGATGAATTTGTTAGATTTGGTGTGACTAATGAACACTTAGCTAAATTAAGACCTGCTTTTAAGAAAAATGGTACTGTCACAGCTGGAAATGCTTCTGGTATAAATGATGGAGCGGCTGCGATAGTTGTAGCAAATGAAGAATATGCGTTGGAAAACAAATTGCAACCAATTGCTAGAATATTAAGCTATGCTTCAGTTGGAGTAGATCCAAAAATAATGGGACTTGGACCTGTGAATGCTGTAAAAAAAGCATTAGAAAAAGCGAATCTATCTGTAGATGATATAGGGTTATTTGAATTAAACGAAGCTTTTGCTGCCCAATCTCTAGGGGTGTTGGAACAATTAGGTATACAAGAAGAAAAGGTAAATATAAATGGTGGTTCTATAGCGATAGGACATCCTATTGGAGCTTCGGGTGCAAGAATATTAGTGACATTATTACATGAAATGGTCAAAAGTAAAGTTAGATATGGTGTTGCGGCTCTGTGTATTGGCGGTGGCATGGGAACATCAATCATTGTTGAAAATATGAATATATAAAAAAATATATAACTGGCTGCAAAATACATTTCACGATAGTATGTATTTTGACAGCCTTTTTTTGTTGCAGAATAGTTGGATTTAATGATTTTTATTTGCCTTTGATATAGTAGATTGATGAAAAAGTGTTGCCAGATTAATATTTTTATAATATACTCTTAACTAATAAAGATTGCAGATATTAACAATACTATATGAAAAGGAGGCGTTGTTATGTTAGGAGATAGTAAATATACAAAAGAAGATATAATCAAAATTACACATGAAGAGGATATCAAATTCATTAGACTACAATTTGTAGATATTCTAGGTACGCTTAAAAATGTAGCTATTACAGATGAACAACTTGAAAAAGCATTAGACAATCAAATATTGATTGATGGTTCATCAATAGAAGGATTTGTTAGAATGGAAGAATCTGATATGTATCTAAAACCAGATTTAGATACTTTTGAGATATTTCCTTGGAGACCTCATCAAGGTAAAGTAGGTAGAATGATATGTGATATATATAATCTTGACGGTACTCCTTTTCAGGGTGATCCTAGATATGTTCTCAAGAAAGTTATAAAAGAAGCAGCAGATATGGGGTATGATTTTAACGTAGGTCCAGAATTTGAATTTTTCTTATTTCAGATTGATGAAAATGGTTATCCTACTACCACTACCCATGATAATGCAGGATATTTTGATTTGGGACCAATTGACTTAGGTGAAAATGTGAGAAGAGACATAGTACTTACACTTGAAGAAATGGGATTCGATATTCAGACATCACATCATGAAGTAGCCCCTGGACAACATGAAATAGATTTTAAATATAGTGATGCACTTAGGTCGGCAGATAATATTGTTACTTTTAAATTAGTAGTAAAAGTTATAGCAAGAAAACATGGTCTACATGCTACTTTTATGCCTAAGCCTATCTTTGGAATAAGTGGTTCAGGAATGCATTGCAACTTGCTTATGTATAATGAAGATGGCAGGAACATATTCTATGATGAAAAAGATGAACTTAACTTATCAAAAGAAGCATATTATTTTATTGGTGGATTATTAGAACATGCAAAAGCTTTAACAGCTGTAACTAATCCTACAGTTAACTCTTACAAAAGGTTAGTATCTGGATTTGAAGCTCCAGTTAGAATAGGTTGGTCAACTATTAATGCTAGTCCTCTTATTAGAGTTCCAAGAGGTAGAAATAAGAATTCTTTAATTGAACTAAGAAGTCCAGATCCTTCATGTAATCCTTATTTGGCAGTAGCAGCAATGTTGAAAGCTGGACTTGATGGTATCAAGAATAAAATAGAACCACCAAAAATGATGGAGAAGAAAGAGTTAAGTAAAGTATTAGATACACTAGATGTGGAATCAACAATTCCAAGTACCTTGAAAGAAGCATTAATAGATCTGTCAAAAGATGAAATTATAAAAGAAGCATTAGGTGATGTTTACGAAAGATACATGAAGGCAAAAAGTCTAGAATGGGATGAATATATATCAATGGTTCATTCATGGGAAGTTGAAAAATATATTTCAAGATATTAGAAAATATTTCATAGCTGAGTAAAAGGATGTTTTGTGTATGGGAGCTAGAATTATAGTAGGATCCTCTAACAAAAAAATATTGAAGCAATTATCACACTTCCTTAATGAAAATGGATATAATGTAGTAGGTGAAACAACTGACGGGTATGATATTCTAAGAAGAATACATACTGTTTATCCAGATATATGTATTATGGATTTCAATATGAAAGGGTTAAATGGCCATGACGTAAGTGAAGTGTTGGTAGCAGATAATGTATGTCCAATAGTTACGATAATTGGTTCATCTGAGTTGCATTATTTTACTAACTTAAGAAATGAACCCATATTCAGTTTGCTAGTTAAGCCAATTAATAAAGATTCTCTAGTCAATAGTATTGATTTATTAGTTAAAACATCAAAAAGTATAACTAAATTAAAAAAAGAGGTCAGTACTCTTAAAAAGAAACAAGAGGATAAACAATTAATCAATAAGGCTAAAGAAATACTTATGGAACATAGTGGACTAACAGAAGAAGAAGCACATAGAAAAATCCAAAAGCTTAGTATGAATAAAGGTATATCCAAAAAATTAGTAGCTTATGAAATTATTAATAAATACAAATAATATAAAAGAAAATTCTGAAAAATAATTTTTGGCTATTTAATACTTGCATTATTGTATATTCTGTGTTATATTATATATAAATATATGTGGACGATGGAGTCCAATATTAATTTAACTTTTAGAGCAATGGCGTTCTTAGGGAGTTCCCTTAGTAACGCTTTTTTTATTACATTTTTATATAAAAAGTATAGTTTTATGCTCTGATAGCTTAATAAATATTAGTTTTTACACTGGAAAATTAGTTTAATAATGCAAGATAGATACCAACGATAAATATAAAAAATATAAAAATTATAGTATTAATAGGAGGACATAATATGAGTATTAACGATTTATTCGGAACAAATGTATTTAGTGATGCAGTTATGAAAGAAAGATTACCAAAAGAAATATATAAGTCACTTAAAAGGACAATAGAGCTTGGGGAACCACTTGAGAAAACAACAGCTGAAGTAATTGCAAATGCTATGAAAGATTGGGCTATTGAAAAAGGTGCAACTCATTACACACATTGGTTCCAACCAATGACAGGAAAAACAGCTGAAAAGCATGACTCTTTTATATCATTAACTCCCGATGGAAGAGCTACTATGGAATTTTCTGGTAAGGAATTAATTCAAGGAGAGCCAGACGCTTCCTCTTTTCCTAATGGAGGACTTAGAGCTACATTTGAAGCAAGAGGATATACAGCTTGGGACGCAACATCACCAGCATTTTTAAAAGAAGATTCAGCAGGTGTAACACTATGTATACCAACTGCTTTCTATTCTTATACTGGTGAAGCTCTTGATAAAAAAACACCATTACTACGTTCAATGGAATCTATATCTAAACAAGCAATGCGTGTGTTAAAATTATTGGGAGATACAACTACCAAAAAAGTTATAACTACAGTGGGTGCGGAACAAGAATATTTTCTAGTAGATAAAAAATATTATCAAGCTAGAAAAGACTTAATATTTACTGGAAGAACATTATTTGGTGCAATGCCTCCAAAAGGTCAAGAGTTGGATGATCATTATTTTGGAAGTATAAAAGAAAGAATAGCTAATTTTATGAGAGAATTAGACATTGAACTCTGGAAATTAGGAGTATCAGCAAAGACTAAGCATAATGAAGTAGCTCCAGCCCAATTCGAATTAGCACCAATATTCTCAACTACAAATATTGCAACAGACCATAACCAATTAATGATGGAAATCATTCAAAAAGTTGCGATTAGACATGATCTAGTATGTCTATTGCATGAAAAACCATTTGCTGGAGTTAATGGTTCTGGTAAACATAATAACTGGTCATTAGCTACTGATGATGGTATTAACTTATTGAATCCAGGAAAAACACCTGAAGAAAATGCAAGATTCTTACTTTTCTTATCAATAATTATAGCAGCAGTTGATGAATATGCTCCGTTACTAAGATTATCAGCAGCTAATCCTGGTAATGATCATAGACTTGGAGCGAATGAAGCTCCACCAGCTATAATATCAGTATTCTTAGGTGATAAATTAACTAAGATTATGGAGCAAATAGAAGCAGGAGACCTTAATATAGAAAAACAAGTAGAATTACTTGAAGTAGGTGTTTCTACACTTCCAAAACTTCCAAAAGATTCTACTGATAGAAATAGAACATCACCATTCGCATTTACTGGTAATAGATTCGAATTCAGAATGTGTCCTTCATCAGCATCAATTGCTGGACCTAACATTGTTCTTAATACAATTGTTGCTGAGTATATTAGAAGAGTGGCTGATGAATTAGAAAAAGCTGATGATTTTAATGAATCTCTTAAAAAAGTAATTGTTAGATTAATTAAAGACCATAAGAGAATCATATTTGATGGAGACGGATATTCTAATGATTGGATTGAAGAAGCAGCTAGAAGAGGACTTCCTAACCTTTCATCAACAGTTGAAGCGTATACTTACTTTGATAAACCAGAAGCTCTTGAATTATTTGAAAGACATGGTGTTTTCACAAAAGGTGAAGTAGTATCAAGAAAAGAGATTGTTTTTGAAGAATATGCCAAAATAATCAATATTGAAGGACTTACAATGTCTCAAATGGTTAAGAAACAAATTATTCCTGCATGTATCAATTACATGACTGGTGTTGCTGAATCTATCAGCAAGGTTAAGAGCGTTTGCCCTTCAGTAGATGTATCCGTTCAAGAAGAAATTGTTAATAAGATTTCAAAACTATTATTTGATGTAAGAGTAAAAGTTGCTGACCTAAATAAAGCAATTGAAGAAGCTAAAAGCATTAGCAATATTGAAAGTATGGCATTTGCCTATAGAGAAAAAGTATTTACAGCTATGGCAGAGTTAAGAAAACCATGTGATGAGCTTGAGAAGATAGTTTCAGAAGAAGCATGGCCATACCCAACATATGATGAGTTATTGTTTAGAGTTTAGTTTTATTAGTTACATTTAATTATGGTAATAATATACTCCTTAATGTAAATATATTATACTAGCTTAACCATGAAGAAAGCTGTTACAGCAACTTCATGGTTTTTCTATTTTTCTATTTTTATTAAACATTTGTTTATAATTGAAAGGTCTGTTATAATATTAAATAATCTATAAGATTAAACATATTGTTGAGGTGGAAAATAATGATTGTTACTATAGCACTTAATCCTTCGATTAACAAATTGGCAGTTATTGATGGGTTAGAAGTGGATGGTGAAAACAAAGTACAGGATTATCGTATAAGTCTTGGAGAGAGCCCGATATATACAGCGTATATAATAAAGTTACTTCAAGGTGAACCATATGTATTAGGATTTTTAGGAGGAATGGGCGGAAGGTTCATTCATAATGTAATGCAGAAAAACAGAATAAAATCTGATTTTGTATTTAACATGGGTGAAAGTAAATCCATATACAGAATTGTAGATTCAGTTAATGGAACTAAGACAGCATTACTGGATGATAATATGATAGTAGATGAGAGAGATAAGAAGAATCTAAAACACAAACTTCAAAATAAGATAAAAGATGCTAAAGTAATGGTTTTAGGTGGAGATTTACCAAGAGGTGCAGATTTTAACTTGATTGAAGATATAAGTGAAGTCGCTAAAAAACACGATATAAAGGTTATATCAGCATTGGAAGGACAAAGTCTTCGTAAATCATTAAATCTTAATCCTTATGCATTAAAGATAAGTGATAAGAATATTTCGGATTTAGTAAATATAGATACGTTGACATATGATAAGTACTATGTAATAAAAGAGCTATATAAGATTCTTATATCTAATAATATTCATTACATGTTGTATGATTCTAGTGAGGGTCTATATGTACTTTCAAAAAGCAAAATCTGTAAAGTAATACTTAGTGAAGTTCCAGAAATATCAGACGGTATTGGTGCAAGTAATTCCATGGTTGGAGCCCTTGCGGTTTCTATAGAAAGAAAATATGAACAAGAAAAGATAGCAAAACTTGTTATGGCAAGTAGCATTGCTGTGAAAAATTCAAAATATCCTACTATATGCAATAGAAAAGATATAGACTATTATAATAATAAGGTAAAAATTGTTGAAATAATGAATAGAAAGAAAGGTTTTATAGAATAAAATATAATTGGTTGAATATGAAAATAAAAATATCGCAGTAATATCATATATATGACGGTATTATACAGAGATACTAAGATGTATTGAGACGATGCGTCGAAAGAAGTGATTTTCTATATTCATTTGCGATATATTTATATAGAATACCTGTTTTAAGTAATATATAATGATGATAAGGCATGAAACTACAATATGTATTGTGAGAGAAAAAAATAAGTACTATATATTGTGGAAATACTAAAGATGTTTCTAGGAAGCTAGGAGATAGTTTAGACATGTCTATGAGATTATATTACAGAAAGCGGGGATGTTATTATGAAGAAATACCTAAAAGGAACAAGACAAATTATAACTGAGAATAATCTAAGTATTAACCTAGAGTATTATTTAATCGAATCTACATACTACGATAAAGATGAAACGAAAGTTGCATATGGTGTTGAAATACTTAAGAGAGATAATTATAATTATCTAGAATCAGATATTGTTTCTAAGGTGACTGATAGCAAAGATAAAATTATAACTATAATTAATAAACTTATAGCTAATATAGTAACCCCTGTGGGTATGGTTTATGCAGTTGATGAATTATTTTAAATATAAAAGCAAGCCTTATAGTATGGGCTTGCTTTTAATCATTCATTATCAGTTTTTATATGATTCTGCTTGAACGAGTTAGGAGTCATTCCACTAATCTGTTTAAATATCTTACTAAAATGACTCTGAGTTGTATAGCCTAATATTGCTGATATCTCAACTAAGGATAAATTAGTGAAGAGAAGTAAATGTTTAGCTTTTTTTATTCTATTTAGATGAATATATTTCGTGAAACTTATTCCTACTTCTTTGTTGAAAGTTCTTGATAAATAACTGCTGTTAGCGTTAACGTAACTAGCAACATCCGTTAAGGTAAAGGTAGTACAAAGATTATCATTAATATATTTAATTACTTCCTTAGTTAACGAGGAGTAACTGTTTTTATTGGAAGATAGGCTGTTTTTTATCTGAATCATGAAATCAAGTATCATTATAGCATTCAGATTCAGCAAAGATTCTTCGTCAATTAGAGATTCAATTTTATTAATATAAAGGTCGCTAAGAAAATATGCATAATTTTCTTCTAAACCTGTTTCAATAACCATTCTAGTTATAAGTGTACAACTACAAATCAAATTGTTTTTAAGAGATCTGATTGAGTTGTTTTGACATAAGACGGAGGGAGGGTAAGTACTATACTCATATCCAACTTTTTCTATTTCATCTAAATTACCAGTAATAATAGCCTGATAAAGCCGCTTTTCCAGTTCATAAGGATAATGAGAATAGTTAATAGAATCATTTTTGGATTCTTGGTATAAGTATTCTTCTTTCTTGGACATATCAGTTATTTTGAGTGAGTTGAAAATCTGACTAAAATCCATATTACCGATAAACACAAAATCCCCTCCAAAAAGTAAAATATACGAAAAAAATAGTAAATAAAATGATATACATTATATAGAAAAATCTTTACAATATAATCAATATCAATCAATAATATCATTATATCAGATAAAAAGGTAAATAAGTAGGTGAAATTAGGAGGAGATTGTATGCAAGAAAAGATTAATAAGCTTCTATCAGAATTGACACTAGAAGAAAAAGCTTCTTTATGCTCAGGTAAGGATTTCTGGACCACCGAGTCAGTTGAAAGATTAGGTATACCTTCAATCATGGTAACAGATGGACCTCATGGATTAAGAAAACAAGCAGGTGATTCAGATCATCTAGGAGTCAATACTTCTGTACCAGCAACTTGTTTTCCTTCAGGGGTTGGATTAGCCTCTTCATGGGATAGAGATTTAGTTGAGAAAGTAGGGATTGCATTAGGTGAAGAGACGCAGACAGAGAATGTATCGGTTCTATTAGGTCCAGCTGTAAATATCAAACGTTCACCACTATGTGGTAGAAATTTTGAATATTTTTCAGAAGACCCTTATTTATCATCTCAAATAGCTAAACATCATATATTAGGAGTTCAAAGTCAAGGGGTAGGAACATCCATTAAACATTTTGCAGCGAACAACCAAGAGTACAAAAGAATGAGTGTAGATACTTTGGTTGACGAAAGAACTTTAAGAGAAATATATCTTGCAAGTTTTGAAACTGCTATAAAAGAAGCAAAACCATGGACGGTTATGTGTGCGTACAATAAATTAAATGGGACTTATTGTGCTGATAATTATAAGTTATTAACAGAGGTCCTTAGAAATGACTGGGGTTATGAAGGTCTGGTAGTCTCTGATTGGGGAGCAGAAGATGATAGAGTAGAAGGAATCAAAGCAGGTATGGATTTGGAGATGCCTGGTAACGGGGGACTTAATGATAAAAAAATTGTTGAAGCAGTTAGAAATGGTAATCTAGATGAAAAAGATTTAGATAAAGTTGTCAAGAGAATATTGGAACTAGTTTTTAAAGGAATAGAAAATACAAGAGATATGAAGTTTGATAAAAAAGAACATGATTCATTAGCAAGGAAAGTTGCTTCAGAATGTATGGTACTTCTCAAAAATAATAATAAAATACTTCCACTTGATATAAATCAAAAAGTTGCTGTAGTTGGTGGATTAGCCAGTAATTCAAGGTACCAAGGTGGAGGGAGTTCGCATATCAATCCTACATTTTTACACAATGCATTAGAAGAAATGGAGAAGATAGGAACAATAAGTTTCGCTAAGGGATATGATATTGATGTTGATGAATCTAATGAGGAACTAGAAAATGAGGCAGTCAGGTTAGCAACAGAGAATGAAGTGGTAGTAGTATTTGTTGGTCTTCCTGATAGATATGAATCTGAAGGATATGACAGAAGACATATGCAAATGCCTAAGAACCAAATTCATTTAATTGAGGAACTTAGCAAAGCTAATGATAATATTGTAGTAGTATTATCTAATGGTTCTCCTATAGAAATGCCTTGGATAAATAGTGTGAAAGCAGTATTAGAAGGATATCTAGGAGGTCAAGCAGGAGGAGGAGCTGTCGCTGATATATTATATGGCGTAGTAAATCCATCTGGTAAATTAGCAGAAACTTTTCCAATTAGGCTAAATCATAACCCATCATCATTGAATTATCCAGGCAAAGAAAATAAGGTTTGCTATAAGGAAGGTTTATTTGTAGGGTACAGATATTATGATGCAAAAGATATGGATACTCTATTTCCATTTGGACATGGACTAAGTTATACCACTTTTGAATATACTGATATTGAAGTAAACAAAAATAAAATACAAGATTCAGAAAATGTGGAAGTTACTGTAACGGTTAAAAATACTGGGGATACAGCTGGAAAAGAAGTTGTTCAATTATATGTAAGAGATATTGAATCATCAGTAATAAGACCAATAAAAGAATTAAAGGAATTTGCTAAGGTTGAATTATCACCAGGTGAAGAAAAGAAAGTAAAATTTATATTGAATAAACGTTCTTTTGCTTATTATAATGTAGATATTACAGAATGGTATGTAGAAACAGGTGAATTCCAATTATTAGTAGGTTCTTCAGCAATAAATATATTTCTTAAAACAACTATTACAGTTAACTCAACTAGAAAAATCAAGAAAGTATTTGATAGAAGTTCAACATTCGTAGAGATAGCCAAACATCCTGTGGGTGCAATGATAGTAAAACAAATCACTGAGAATATGAAACAAATGTTCAATGATACAGATATATTTAATGAAAATGCAATAGAGGAAATGGCAGCGACTAATACTCTAAAATCACTTATAACATTTGGTGCTATGAATGAAGAAGAATTACAACATCTAATTAGTCAATTGAATTCTTGATATCAATTAATAATAGTGCAGGTCAATCATTATGATTGACTTGTTTTTTATTGTTAAATAAGGTATTAGAATTCTATCATTGACCACTTACTATTTTATTAGATTAATACATCATTTTGTTTGAAATAATAGTCAATAACAAGTATAATCAAATTATACAAATCACAAATTATTTCTTGTTAGAGGAGGTATTTATGAAACGAGTAAAGGTAGTAATAAGTACGGGCTTAGACCCATGGAGAAATCTTTCTATTGAAGAATATTTGGTAAAGAATCTTGAGAAAGATCAATCCGTTTTATATCTATGGAAAAATGACAAGACTGTAGTTATAGGTAAAAACCAGAATCCTTGGAGGGAATGCAATATATCGCTTCTAGAAGATGATAGCGTTAAATTAGCAAGAAGGATAACTGGTGGAGGAGCGGTTTATCATGGTCTTGGAAATCTTAATTTTTCATTTGTAATGAATAAATGTGATTATAACCTAGAAAGACAATTGAAGGTAATCTTAAATATGTGTCAAAAGTTAGGTATATATGGTAAACTCACAGGACGTAATGATTTAACAGTGAATGAAAAAAAATTCTCTGGAAATGCATTTTATCATGGTAAAAGAGTATCATTACATCATGGAACTCTACTTATTAATGAGAATATGAGTAATCTAGCAAAATACCTAAATGTTTCAAAAGAAAAAATAAGTTCAAAGGGTGTAAAATCAGTCAAATCAAGAGTCGCTAATCTTGCAAATTACTATGAAGGTCTAAGTACAGAAATAGTTAGTGATATGTGTATTAAGAGTTTTATTGATGAATATGGACAAGCAAGTGAAGATGTAGTAATAGAAAAAGATCCTATGTGGTTTAATGATGAAGATATTAATATTTTGTATGATAAGAATTCTTCATGGGATTGGAGATATGGTAAAGTAGGCAAATTTCAAGTGATACTTGAAACGAGATTCAATTGGGGAGAAATACAGATTCATATTAATACTAAGAATGCTATAATAGATGAAGTTGCCATATATTCGGATTGTCTAGATCAAGATTTTATTGATGCGTTACCAGCAATTTTTGTAAACGAAAAATATAACTCATCAAATCTAGCTGAAAAATTAAGAAATAAGAAACTATCAGAAGATAGACAAAAGATGGTAGATGATATTGCTGATTGGATAGAGAATAAGAAATTTTAATAATAAATAAGAAGTTTAAGGATGATATAACAAATGGTAGAAAATTATTTGACTATATATGAAGATAATGAAGCTGAATTAGTCCAAAAAAAATCTAGATTCATAGCAACAATCAAACATGTAGAAACTGAAGAAGAAATTAAAGATTTTCTAGAAGAAATAAGGAAAAAATATTGGAATGCAACCCATAATGTTTTTGCTTATAGTATAGGTTTAAAACAACCATTAGAACGTTGTAGCGATGATGGTGAGCCTAGTGGTACTGCAGGAATGCCTATTCTGGAAGTAATTAGAGGCAATAATTTGCGTAATGTAATAGTTGTTGTCACCAGATATTTTGGAGGAACCTTACTTGGTACAGGAGGACTTGTTAGGGCATATAGTGGTAGTGCTAAGTTAGGAATAGAAACAGCTACTATGGAACAAAATATATTGTATCATTTAATGGATATAAAAGTAGATTATACTTTATCAGGTAAAGTACAATATGAGATTTTACAGAATGAATATATTATATATGATACTATTTATCAAGATAATGTCTGTTACAAGGTTTTAGCAGAGTACGATAAAAAAGATACTTTTGAGAAGAAAATGATGGATATAACTAGTGGCTGTGCTATAATTGAAATTAAAGGTCTGTATTATGGCTTTAGTACTAATGAACACATCAAGCTTACTGAAATCAAGAAGTCAGGTGAGGAATGCTAGAATTACTATTTTTACAAGGAAAACTTGGTATAGAGTAGAATATAATATATAAGTTGATTAATTTTTCAATTATAATAAACTAATTTAAATCATTAGGAGGAATTAAAATGACTAAGAAACTAGAAATTTATAAGTGTTCACATTGTGGCAACATAGTTGAGATTTTTGTAGGAAATGGTGCACCCATTGTATGTTGTGGGGAAAAAATGGAGTTGTTAGAAGAACAAACAGCTGATACATCAAAAGAGAAGCATGTACCATACATTGAAGAAACAGAAGAGGGTTATAAAGTAAGAATAGGAGAAAATCAAGCTCATCCAATGATAGAAAAACATTATATCATGTGGATAGAATTAGTTGCAGATTCACATATCTATAGAAAAGAATTAACTCCTGCTGATGAACCAGAAGCTACATTTATAGTTCCAAAAGCAGAGAAAGTTTTTGCAAGAGAATATTGTAATGTTCATGGATTATGGAGAAAAAATTAATATAAATTATTAATGGAATACGGAGGAATTAAAAATGAAATCATTAAAAGGAACAAAAACTGCTGAAAATTTATTGAAAGCTTTTGCTGGAGAATCACAAGCAAGAAATAGATATACATTCTATGCATCAGCCGCTAAAAAAGAAGGATATATTCAAATATCCAATATATTCACTGAAACAGCTGATAATGAAAAAGAACATGCTAAAAGATTCTTTAAATTTTTAAAACAAGATTATAAACATGAGGCTATTGAAATAACTGCAGGTTTCCCTATTACTCTAGGAGATACTAAAGATAATTTGTTAGCCGCAGCTAATGGAGAAAATGAAGAATGGTCAGATCTATATCCAGCTTTTGCTGAAGTAGCAAGAGAAGAAGGATTTGATGCAATTGCAGTTGTATTTGAAAAAGTTGGTTCAGTTGAGAAACATCATGAAGAAAGATATAGAAAATTATTGAGCAATATTGAAAATGATAGTGTCTTCAAGAAGGAAGAAAAAACATTATGGAAATGTGATAACTGTGGTTATATCCATGAAGGAGACAGTGCTCCTAAGGTATGTCCAGCTTGTGCGCATCCACAATCATATTTTGAACTTTTGTGTGATAATTTTTAATAAAGAATTAAATAACTGTTGGACTGTCTTATATGTAAGACAGTCCTTTTGTGAATGTATTAGTTGAACTAATAAAATCAAGGGAAATATTTTAAACTTATTGATTGAAATGGGTATATAGATGTTTATGTTCAATATATAGATTTAACTAATATTTTAATATTGAAGTTAAGCAATTACCATCTAAATTTTTCATAGGTATATTCATTAATCTGGCTATTGTAGGGACTATATCAACTAAAGTAGCGTGCGGGATAGTTGTATTTTTAATTCCGTTACCTTTTGCAAAAAGAAGTGTTCTCATATTAGGATGATTAGGTAAAAAACCATGTTTAGCTACATGTGGTTTGGATAGTTGGGTTCTAGGTACTATTAATTTATTACATATATGATTATTAAATACATACCCATCTTTAGCCTCCAGAACAAACTGAAAATCACCATATAAGCGAAACAATCTATTGGTTTCTTCACTAGTATATACTTGTTTAAGTCCACTCTCGGGGTTAGTCTGTAATTCTAATAGTTGATCATAAACTCTTTTGTATAATTTCTTATCTTCTTTAGGACTGATACATATCTGTGCAGATCCACCACAAGCATTACAGAATGCTTTCCAAGATATAATTTTATCTTTATCATCTGTTATAAGTAATTTTTTATCCTTGAATACTGAATTTATGCATATATAGTTTTTATAATTGTTCATACCATGGTCCCCTAATATTATAAAATCAGTTTGATTATAAATATTAGCTTTTTTTGTAGAGGCAATGAGTCTTGATACTCTAATATCCATATTTTTTAATATTTCTTTTACCTTGCTTGAATTAATACCGAATCTATGAGTAATGTAATCTAACTGAGTAAAATGAACAAATAACAAGTTTGGTTGCTTTTTTAATATAAGATAGTTAGAAATATCGTCTGCAATATCATCTAATGTTGGTTGAACTGAACAACTTAATTTAAAATTTTTTAGTACAGGTAAAATAAGATTCTTACTACTATTTTTTATATATTTACTAATGAAACAGCATGGCCTGACTGGCCATAGTTCTGGTATATTATAATTTATGTGAGCACCAGCCATCACTGGCCATAAAATAGTAGCACAGGTATATTGTTTATTCATCGCATAATCAAATATTGTTGGGACTTTTATGGATTTTTCATACCAGTACCATTCTGGTTTTTTATATCTTTTAGGTTGGCATATTTTATTGGATACAATACCATGTTTATTAGGATATGTACCAGTTATTATGGAAGTATGGCAGGGATATGTCAGGCTAGGATAGATACTATACATATTTCTTACATAAGAACCTTCAGAAACAAATGATTTAAAGGTAGGTAAGTCTTTAATATAATTAAAATCGAGAGAATTTAATGCGTCGATACTAATGACTATAATATATTTATTATGTTTATTCATATGGTACTCCTAAGTTTTTGTTATAATATACAACTATGCTCATATTTTAATTTCGTGTTAAATATATACAAGCAATAAATAGTATATCCATATATGGAAATATTTATAGATATTTAAATAGTTCTTGACAGGGATATACATATCAGTATATAATTTTATAAGAATTTATTTTGAAAGGAAGGTTGTTTTATGATAATTAAATTACATATCACATCAAATAAAAAAGCGAATACCCAATTAAAATCTAAGAATAAAACAACCTGTGTTAGTAAGTAAGAATAGTTAAATATTATAAGTGAATCTTATATAATTATAGTTAGCTAGCTACAGGTATATATAACTGTGGCTATTATTATGCCTTATTATAAGAAAGGCTTAATTTGATGTTATGTAATATTGGTTTGTTAAAATATGAATCATTACTATGACTATAAATTATGCATACCTTGTGAAGATATAAAGCCGTGGAACGTTAATAACGTAAACATGGCTTTTTTTTTATCTTATAGCAGCTATATATGGATTTAATTATAAAATGACTATGATAAAAACTGATACAGACAAAAGGAGAAATAGGATTATGAATAGGTTGAAAAAATTATTATCACCATATCTAGGATTAAAAAGAGAGATATATATTATTTTTATTGCAAAAACTGTAAATGCGATGGGAGCTTTTGTTTTTCCATTTCTAACATTATTATTAAATAATAAAATAGGTTTATCAGAAGCGGAAACAGGTGTTTTTATAGCTATAAGCGGGTTGCTATATATGCCTTCAAGTCTAATAGGTGGAAAGTTATCAGATGTTATAGGTAGGAAGAAACTTATAATCATATTTGAGACATTGGGCATATTATGTTATGGTTCTTGTTGCTTTATTCAACCAACTATGTCAATGGCTTATTTACTGTTATTGTCTGGGGTATTATTTGGTATAGCTGGACCAGCTCACGATGCAATGACTGCTGATTTAACTACACCTGAAGAGAGAGAAGGAGCATATTCACTTAATTATTTAGGTTTCAACTTCGGATATGCTATAGCAATGTTGTTTGCTGGAACTTTATTTGAATACAATCTGAAACTGTTTTTTCTATTGGATGTTGTAACTGGTTTAATTGGAGTTACGCTTATAGGATTATTTGTTAGTGAGACACTGCATAATGAGTGTGAAGAGTTGACCGAAGATCGAAAATTAGAACAAAAAGAAGAAGGCTCCATATTGGATGTATTATTATCTAGACCAATACTGATTGCATTTGCATTAGCACTTTTTGGGTATAGATTTGTATATTCTCAATGGTCATTCATGTTACCATTACATGCAAAAAGTAATTTCCCAACGAATGGTGCGGCTTTGTATGGTGCGTTAGGAAGTTTTAATGCAGTGATTGTTGTTGTAATGACACCTATATTGACTTCTTTGTTCAGTAAGAGACCTAATGTAAAGAGAGTATTTTATGCAGGGATTTTATTTACAATAGGGTTTGGAATGTTAGGATTCATTTCAACTAAAGTTGCATTTTTTATTTCAGTATTCATATTTACTCTAGGTGAAATACTTGAAGCTATAAGTGTAATGCCATTTATTATGAATCATACTCCAGCGACTCATAGAGGTAGAATGAGTTCGGTTCTACCTATTATAATGGGAGCGGGTTTTACTGTAGGACCATTAGTCATGGGATATGTTCTTGAAGCAACTAGTTTTTCTGTTGGTTGGAAGTTATGTAGCTTAGTTGTAGGTCTATCTGCATTATGGATGATTAGAATTAATAAAAATGAGATAAAAAGCAGAGTAGGTGATGAAGAGACTGCTGCTTAAGATTGTTAACTAGAATGATTTTGAGGTTGACAATTAGCGTTGGCAAATGTATAATACTAATTAATTAATATTGATAAGGAGATAAAATTATGAAATTACAACTTAGAGAAATGATTATGATTGGTATTTTTGCAGCGTTAATGGTAGTTGGAGCTAAGTTAAGTATACCTACACCTTTTGGTGTGCCTTTAACATTTCAACTGTTTTTCAGTATTTATGCTGGTCTTTTATTAGGAGCAAGAGCAGGGTTTCTATCTCAATTGATATACATATTATTAGGTCTTGTAGGACTTCCAGTATTTACTATGGGAGGAGGGATAGCATATATATTTAATCCAACTTTTGGGTACATTATAGGATTTGCGGTTGCACCATTAATTATAGGATTTTTATTAAACAACAAAAAGGATATTAATTTCATTAAAGTTTTAGGAGTATCTGTAGTTGGGTTTATAGCTATTTACGTAATTGGTAATGTCTATCTTTATTTTATAAAAGATTTATATCTTAATAAACCAACTTCTCTTATTGGTATTTTTAAATCAATGACACCGTTTATGGTAAAAGATTTTATACTAGTCATCATAGCGGCTTATTCTTCAACAATTATAATTCCTACATTGAGAAGATCAGGAGTTATGAGTGGTGTTAGCAAAAACAGTATTTAATAATCATATTAGTTTTGAAATATTTAAATATAGTATATATAATAAATGGAATACAGTGACGATAAAAAATAAAAGCTATCGAATAGCTTTTATTTTTTATACTAATATGTAGTAGCTATTATTGACAACATATAGTACAATATATTTAACTTAAATTAGGAGGTTGTATATGATGAAAAAGTTAACTCTAAATAATGGTGTTGAAATACCACAATTAGGATTTGGAACATTTCGTGCTAAAGATGAAGAAGCTTACAATAATGTAAAATGCGCTCTTGATAATGGCTATCGTCATATTGATACTGCAGCAGCTTATGGTAATGAAGAAAGTGTTGGAAGAGCTATTAAAGATAGTGGAGTAGATAGAAGTGAGATTTTTGTTACAACAAAACTTTGGAATGATAATCAAGGTTATGATGAGACAAAAGCAGCTTTTATAGATTCTTTAAATAAATTACAACTTGATTATATTGATTTATATCTTATACATTGGCCAAAAGGCTATGATAAAGCTCGTGCTTCATGGCGTGCTATGGAAGAGTTATATGAAGAAGGTAAGATTCGTGCTATAGGTGTATCTAATTTCAATATTCATCACTTGGATGATTTAATCAAAGTAGCTAGAATCATGCCGGTAGTAAACCAAGTTGAATGTCATGTTGGTTTACAAAATCGTGTTCTACAAGATTATTGTAAGAAGTTTGGTATCTATCTAGAAGCTTATGCTCCTTTGATGAGTAGCAATATTGGTGAATTATTAAATAATGAACATATGATTGATATTGCTAAGAAATATGGTAAAACTGTTCCACAAGTAGCTATTAGATTTTTGTTGGAAAGAAATATAATTCCGTTACCAAAATCATCTACACCAGAGCGTATTGTATCCAATAAAGATGTATTTGATTTTTTACTTACTAAGGAAGATATGGATATTATTGCTGGGTTGAATAATGGAAGGAAGTTATTTCCTGAGCCTGATAATATTAGTTTTTAGTAGGAATTGAAGAGGTAGATAATTAAATTATATTGGAGTAATGATGTAACCTATAGAATTACATTTTTAGTAAATGTAGTTTTATAGGTTTTTTTATTTTATTTACAGATAATATGCTATAATAAAACAAGTAATGTTAATATTTGAAAGAAAGGGGTTCATTGATTGAAAAAGAAATTAGAAGAGTATCTTGGTAATTATAAAAAAACTTATGTACTCCTAGATGAGATAATGAAAATATATGATAATAGTATAAGCTATAGTGAGTTAGCGAGGATTATTAAAAGTATAGAGAAAAATGGCGGGATAGAGCCAGTGAAAAAATCAGGACTTAATAATATGCTAATACCTCTTTACTATAAGTATAGAATTAATAAACCATATTTTCACCAAAGCTACTATACTCGTTTATATAAAAAACAATGGGAAATAAATCTTCATTTAAGTTTAGAAGATTATTTTACATTAAATGAAACTATATTTAATAAAGATGAGTTTTATATTGATCTAATAAGTAATTATATTAATAATAACCCAGATATGATAGATGAAAAATTTATTCCAGAGTTGTCTTTTGATATGGTTGGAGATGAAAAATGGATACAAGATAAAGGTGGCGAAGCAATATTAAAAAGACTACATTTATGGGATAAGCTATTATTATTTGAACGTATTGAACCACTTTCTTTTGCTATTAATAAAAATAAATGTAATGAAGATATACACTATCATTTAATTATTGAAAATAAGACACCTTTTTTACATTTAATTAATTATATAAATGA
Source organism: Vallitalea sediminicola (assembly GCF_054408565.1). Lineage (NCBI taxonomy): Bacteria > Bacillati > Bacillota > Clostridia > Lachnospirales > Vallitaleaceae > Vallitalea > Vallitalea sediminicola. The sequence goes on along the minus strand of NZ_BTPT01000039.1, from coordinate 23,326 downwards.
ATCAAAATATACTACTATTATCTATGGGAAGGGATGGCAAATTATATCTAGTATTAAACTACTTAATAAACAGTTAAATATTAAGGGGGAAAATATCTACGAATATTTTGGAGATATGGATAATGAAGGTCTTAGTATATTTGATAGTTTAACTAAAAAAATAAATGTTAAACCTGCTGTTAATTATTATAAAGCGATGATGAATTATAAAAGTGTTAAAGGTAAAGAAAATCAAAAGATCAATGAAGCTGCAATTGATAATTTTCTTAGCTATTTTACTAATAAGCAGCAAGATTTAATAAAGAAAGTATTAAAGGATAAAGAATATTATCCACAGGAAATACTAAGCAAAAATATTTTGTGTAAAACATTAAAAGGATGAAGAAATTATGGATTATAGCAATATTACAAAAGGATTCAAAGATAGAATGGAAAGAGTAGTGTTATTTGATTGCTTATATCGTCTAGAGAAAAAACAGAAAAAGGATAAAAATGGTATTTCTATTGATTTTTTTGGACTAGGATTACTTACTTTAATGTTTTTCTTTGAAAATATGCTTATAAGAAATAAAAAAACAGGTATTACGGAATTAGCCAATTATCTACAAGAGGTATCATTAGATAGGATAAAGTTAGACCAAGGGGGTTTTATTGAAATAAGTAAAAGTATTATAGATGTTTTTCGTCCTTCATCTGGGAAAAGAAATAGGAGAGAATTTTATAATTATGAAACAGGGACAAGGGATTATGTAGATTATTCAATATTAAAAGCAGATTCTTGGGATAGTACTAGAAATATACAATATTATGTTTTAGACGAAAAAGGGCTAGAACTTATTTTTGCAACTAAAGAGTATTATAGTGAATTTCAGATATCTATTAGCCAATTATTATTAAGAAAACAATTAGAAAAGGGTGAATTTTCCAGTGCATTAAGACAGATTGACGAAATGCGGATTAATGTTAATACCATAAAAGATAAAATACATAATATAAAACATGATATTCAAAGAAATATAATTTCTGATGATACTTATGAAAGATATAAAGAGCTAATAGATGATATTAATAGGAGACTTACTAGAGAACATGAGGAATTCGAAGAACTTATTGAATTTATTAGGGATACTAAAATAAGGTTAGATGACAATACGGGGCATGCTGAAAGAGAGAAAGAAGCTTTAGTTAAGATAATAAAAATAGATAATGAACTTGGAAATGTTCACTATTTACATGCAACTTTATTAGAAGAAAGCATTGAATTAAAAACAACAGCACTTGAATCTGCCACTGAATCTCTTTATTTTGTGGGATTAACATCTTTTAATTTTGACCAAGAAATAACTAGAAAATATATGAATGCTCCTTTACCTTTTGAAAGTGGTAAAATATTAGCTAGTCCATTTTTGAAACTGAAAAATTATTCTACCTGGTCTTTGTTGACAGTTTTTGAAAGACAGAAAATAAGAAGAGAAGAAGAACAAGTAAAAAATGATGGTTATATTGATGTTGATGATAAAAGAGATATTAGTGAAATTTTAGTAAAACAACAAAAGTTATTTGCATATATTATTGAAGAATTATTAGCAATTATTAAAGATAAAAAGTCTATTACATTAAAGGAAATAATTGAATCTCACGATCATCCTCTGTTTAGTACCAGAGAATTCTATGATTTCTTTATTATATTACATCAATTATCGCCTATTAATATATTAGATGTTGCTAAGAGTAGGGAGCATGTTTTTTCATTAGCATTCAATAAGTTAGCAGATATATGTAACACTATAACAGCTACGGAATTAACAGATGAAATCACTTACGATGGTAATTATTATGTGAAAAATATGTTAATTGAATTAGGAGGAAATGAAAATGATTAATCATGAGTTCGTAATTGAAGCCTTTAAAATATTTTCTGAATTAAATGCTAATGGAGAAGTTCAAAAAACTGAATGTAGTAGGTTTTTTACAGATGAAATAGTAAGAAATTTAGTCATGGAATTTGCTATAGAGGTAGATTGTACCATAATTACTGCGGTTGATTACATATATATAGTGCCACTGACTAAAAATTCTATTTATCATATAACCAATAGTGATATAAAAAGAATGTATTTTTCTGGTAAAACCCTTAATATGGATATTTATCTTATGTATGTTGCTATAATTATTTTTATAGGAGAATTCTATGATAGTTATCAATCAGCTAATTCAACCAGAGATTTTATTACTATAAATGATTGGCTTGATAGCATAAATAAACGTATGGAGAGTTTGAATCAAGTTGATAAGGAAACTTTATATAATCTGGAACAGGAATATGAATATAATTGGACTGGTATATTAAAGAAATGGGAAGCTATGGATAATATAAAAGAAGGAGTTAGCAAACAGACTGCTAAAACTGTGAGTCGTATGGGATTCATGACCGTTGTTAAAAAGTTTATGATAGATCAAAAGTTAGTAAATGAGATAGGTCCTAGTGAACTGGAATTAACAGAAAAAACTAAAGCTATTGTTGGAAGATATTTTATGGAATATGAGTATAACAGGGGTATATTAGATATTATTTATCAATTGGAGAATCAGGAGGGATAGATATGCCAACGATTTCAAAAATAAGATTTACTAATGTAATATATGAAAATGGAGCAAAAAGATATAATGATATGCTTTTTGAGTTCGATGGACTAAATGGAGCTTTATTATTAGAAAATGGTGGTGGAAAAACAGTTTTCATCCAAACAGCTTTGCAGGCTATTATTCCTCATATTGATATGGCTAATAGAAAAATAAAAGATACATTGTCTTTAGAAGGGGGACCTTCTCATATTGCTATTGAATGGATTATAAATGAATCCCCTAGAAGGTATGCTCTTACAGCTACTAGTTTATTTATTGAAAAGAATACTCTATGCTCATTAAAATATGCTTATGAATATGGTATGAAAGATGAACATGATATAGGTAGTATACCTTTTTCAATAGAACAACAAAATGGTAAAAAACGTTCTTCTAGTAAAAGTGAAATATCCGAATATTATCATCGTATGAATAATAAGTATATCCAAGCAAAAGTATTTAATAGTATCTCTGATTACGGTCACTATATAGAAGAACATTTTAAGATTGTCCCATCGGAATGGCGTAAAATAGCTTTAATTAATAGTAGTGAAGGTAATGTGGACGAATTTTTCAATCAATGTAAGACAACTACGGCGTTATTAAATAATCTTCTTATACCAGTTGTCGAAGAAGCTATTGAAGGTGATCAAGCTAAGGGATTTGTTGATACTTTTGAAAAACAGAGAGAGCATTTTAAGAAAAACAAATATCTACAAGAAAAAATAGTTCAGAGTAAAAATGTGAAAGAACAAGTAGATAATTTTATTATAGAATACAAGCAATATGATGATTACTTTAGTGAATATGATGAAGAAAAGGGAAAAGCAAAAACACTAAATAAATATTTGAAGGAATTAGTTGAAGAGAATGAAGAAAAACAAAAAGGGAATGTAGAACAAAAAGAAAAACTAATAATTAAGAAAGAGGAATATAGACGAAAAAACTTATCATATAAAATATTGATTATTGATGAACAACTAAAAGAAGAGGCTAATAAGCTAGATATAGAAGACAAACTATCATCTAAATATAAGGAACAGCTAAATAAATTTAAATCAAGAAAACAAAATATTGAATGGACAAGACTGCAAGAAAAAATACAGATTAATAATGAAAATATTGATATGTATAGACAAAAATTACAGGAATATGAAAAAGATATATCAATTAGTGAATTGGAGGAGCAGCTTGAATTAAATAGCAGTAATTTAAAGGGGTATTATGAGAATGAATTACAAATAATAGAAAAAGATAAACAGCAATTTAATGCCCAAAATGAACGATATGAAAGCCAATATATTGAGTTGAAGAATAAAATAGATGCTATTAATACTCAGGAGGATGAGGTAAAAGAAGAAATTCATAGGCTAGAAGCCCAAAATGAAATGTTAAATAAAAATATGGAGCAAATTGCTAATGGGATATTTATGCAATTAAATAAAGAAAATGTTAGTGAAAATATACGAGAGTGGAAGAACAAACTAACCTTGCTTGAAGAGAAAAAAATAAAACTTATAGGGGATAAACAAGAATTAAACAATAAAATAAAAGAGCAGATGCAATTGAGAAAAAGAATGGGAGAAATTTATTATTCTACTAAGTTAGAATTAGAGGAAAAGAAAAGAGCGTTAAAACAACAAAAAATTGTAGAGGAAAAACTATATCAAGAGTTAATTGAGCAAGGACAATATATAAATATGAATTCAAATATATATACTAAAGAAGAAAGTATATTACAAAGATTAATTGAGAGACAAAAATTGCTTAATGACATTAAAGAAAAATCATTATTAAAAGAACGTATTAGCAAGAGATTACAAGATTTGTATGAAAATATGGATGTTTTTTGTGCTGAGCCTGTTATTGAGAAAATAGTTAATAGCCTTAAAAACAATGTTGGTTTTATTAATCTTGGAAGTCAATATTTACAAGCGCTTGTTAATGAAGGTAATTTTTCAAAAGATATATTGTTTAGACGTTTCCCATATTGGGCAATAACTATTATAACTACTGAGAAAGATAAAGCAGTGGTAGAAAAAAAGATAGATTCTTTTAAGGGAGAATTAATATATCCTATTTTTATTATATCTTTAGATGATATGAAGAAGTATGTGAGTAAGGAAGATAGTAATTACATATTAGATGAAAATAAACCTATACTTCCTAGTATATGGTTGGATAATTTATCTAATGATGAATTTGTGAAGTGGAAGTTGGTTAATGAAGAATTAGCAAAAAAAACAGAAAATATTCGTAGAAAAAATGAACAAGAGTATATTAATTGTACTAGGGTACTTAATAATGCAAATGATTTTTTTAGAGAATATCCTTATGCTGAAATTAGTGACTTAGAAAAAGGCATTAGTGAGTTTGAGCAGAAATCAATTAATTTAAAAGAAAAGGAAAATAGTATAGATACAGAGATTGCTAATGGCAATATAGGGATTATTAATATTAATGATGAACAAGAAGAATGTAGACAAGAAATACAAGTAACGGAAGATAGTGTGACCAAGGCTATTGAGTATAATAATAGAAGTAATGAAAAAAATGCTAAATTAAAAATGCTTAAATCAAAAAATAAATTAATAGAGAGTTATAATGATGATAAAAAACTATTAAAAAATGATTTTGAAAAAGTAGAGGATATTATAGCTGATTTAAAAGACAATATATCTAAATTGAATCGTAAAAAAGCTATTTTAGCTGATAATGAAATTTACAAAGAAATTAAAATGTGTGATGTAATATTTACTAAGAGTTCACTAGAAGTGTTAACCGAAATACGAAAAACATTAAAAGATAAATTAAGAGGAATTAATGTTAGTAGAAGTATTGTTGAAGACAACCTTCAAAAAGAAGAAAAAATCTTAAAGGAAAATAAAACAAATGGAGAATATAAAGCTAAAGAAGCTGAGTTTCCATTGGAATTAGTCACAATATATTATGAAAAAGAGATAAGTGAGCTTATAGATAAAATAAGAGAAGTTAGTCAAAAAGCTAAACTATTAGAGACTAAAATTAAAAAGTTGAAAGATAATTGCAGTAAATTAAATTGGAAAAAAGAAGAATTAATAAATGTTTTAAGAGAAGAAAATAAAGTGTTTTATGACTTTAACAGTGATATTATTGACATACCAGATATCTTACAAAAAGAAAAATCTGAGATTAATAAATTAGAAAAAGATGTCGTAAGAGAACAACAAAATATTGTACTAAGAACCAGTCAATTAGATAGTATAAATAATAGATTTGAAGTTGAAAACGTAAAACATAATATTTTACACGAAACAGTTAATATGAAAGTTTTAGAAGAACAAGTATTATTAGATTTCAATTATAAAATGGAAAAAAATATGGAGTCATTGTGCAAAAACATGGAACTTTTACAAGAAAAATGCCATAAGAAATATAATAGGATTAAGCAAAATAGGGAATCTTTTATTGAATATTGTAATGAATATATTACAGATAGTCGTTTAAGAGAAATGGCTATAAGGGGCATAAAGAATAAAGATAATTATAAAGAGCTGATAGATTATCAGTATAGAATGAGTAAAACTATAACTAATATAATAAAGATAGCTGAGAATGATAGAAGAGAGAGTGACATTGAAGTGCAGACATTTCTCACACATGTTCATTCATATTTAAAAAGCGTTGCTAATGAACTTAATGTTATTCAGCGTAAAACAAGTATTAAAGTTGATGGGGAAAACAAACAAATCTTTATTTTTACTATCCCTATGTGGGAGGATGCTCAAGGTAAAGAGGAATTAAGAAAATATATAGATATTATTATTGATGAATTTGATAGAGAGTGTGAAAAGAGCCATAATGATCCAGTATCTATTCGTCATCTAATTGAAAAAAAATTAAGCATAAAGAATTTATTAAACATAGTAATGAAGGATAAAAGTATTAAAGTTAAATGTCGCAAAGTAACTAATGATATGAAAATAACTAAAATACCTATGTCATGGGAGAACTCTAATAAATGGTCTGGAGGAGAGAAATGGAGTAAAAATATGACTTTATTCTTAGGATTACTTAATTATTTAGCTGAGAAAAAACAACATCTAACTATAAGTCAAAAAAATAATCGTACAGTTATTTTAGATAATCCATTTGGAAAAGCTTCTAGCAAGCATGTTTTGGAACCTGTATTTTTCATAGCTGAAAAGTTAGGTTTTCAAATTATTGCATTAACTGCCCATGCTCAAGGAAAATTTATATCTGATTATTTTCCTATAGTTTATAGTTGTAGATTAAGAGAGGCTGTAGGTGTAGACAAGCAAATTATGACTAATGAACGTCATATTAATATGGCTTATTTAAAAGAAAAATCGCCTTTATCGGTTTATAGATTACAAGAAATTAAACAATTGGAATTGTTATAACGATTAAAGAGTTACTTTTATTAATTTTTTATAAAATATTAGAATAGAATATAATAAAGGTTTTATAGAAGTGTGATGGAGGATTATGAATAGAACACGTCTTAATACAACAGTTTTGATTAAGGTTATTGGGGTATTGTTAATTATTTTAGCGATAATGATGCTTAGTAATATGTTGATTGAAAAAACAATTGCTACATTATCGTCAAGTAAAAAACAATTGCCTATCTATTGTGTTGATACAGAGGAAAAGAAGGTTGCAATAAGTTTTGATGCAGCGTGGGGGAATGATGATACTGATAATTTATTAGAGATACTAAAAGAATATAATATTAAAACCACTTTTTTCTTGGTTGGTATGTGGGTAGAGAAATATCCTGATGATGTTAAGAGGATATTAGATGCTGGTCATGATATTGGCAATCATTCTAGTAGTCATCCTCATATGTCTCAATTATCAAAAGAAGGTATTAAGGATGAACTTATGGGAGCTCATGAAAAAGTTAAGAATTTGACAGGATATGAAATGGAATTATTTAGACCACCATTTGGAGATTATAATGATAAGTTGGTGGAGACAGCTAGAGAGTGTGGGTATTATACTATACAATGGGATGTTGAATCTTTAGTTATAAAATGACAAACTCTACAAGCCCCTATTTTTCTAGCTTTTCCACTCAATCTTAATAGCTCCATTAGTAATAAAAATCTTATTAATGAATTGCTTAGCAATATTTTTTTGTTCTACTAGAGTGAGTTCGTCCCAACGATTGACATCCTTGGTCGCATCTAATATCTGTTCTGAACTTAGAGTATCGTTCACGATGTATTGTTTCATCTCTTCTAGTATTCCCTTTTTCTCAGAATCTAATTGTTCTATTTTATTATTGATATAATCTGATATCACTGTACTACCTTGTGCCAGTTGATTAATTAAGTTGTCTATCTGCTTATCAATATCTATAACCTGTAATTTTAATTGATTAAGTTCATAACTAACTTTTTTTGGAGTATCTTGCTTAACAGTTTTTAAAGTTGATAGTTGCTTAATTAACTCTTTTTGTACATAGTCTTCAATTTCACCAACATAATGAGTTGGATGTTCGCCGGTACATATTTTATAATTAGTTTTTCCTGAACAGGCGAGATATTTATAGCTTTTGAATGTCTTAACAGTCATAGCATAATTACAATACCCACATTTTACTAGACCACTTAACCAAGTATATTTACCTTTTCCAGTATTCTTAACCTGCTTATTCTTATCAAGCCTATATTGACATGCTATCCAAGTATGGCTACTAATAAAACCTTCATGTAAGCCGATAGATAACACATGGTCTTTTACATCAGTATATTTAGCAGCGTTACGATCCCTCTTACCGTATAGGTAACAGCCATTAGTACCAATAAATTCAGATATATCATTACTTATTTTACAACCTTTATTTTGATAATAAGAATAAATATCAGCATCAGCCATGACATATACAGGGTTACGGAGTATTCTCTGGATTTTCTGTCCGTCCCAGTTAACACCATTAGGGGATTTATGACCTTCTTGATTCAATAATGCTGAAAGTTTACCTAGTGATATATCGGTGGTAGAGTAGAGGTCAAACATCTTAATTAAAACATTATGTTCTTCAGGATTAGGTTTTAGAGTTGAAGTCTTAACACCATCTATAGTTATCTTTTCTTTTATACATCCGTAAGGGGTTTTACCACCCATAAAAAAGCCTTTCTTTCCTCGGGCATAGTAGTTGTCCTTAATACGTCTCTGGATAGTCTCACGCTCTAATTGAGCGAATACCATAGTGATATTAAGCATAGCATTACCCATAGGAGTACTAGTATCAAATTTCTCAGTAGCACTAGTGAATTCCACATGACTTTTCTTGAATAGTTCAATTATCTTAGCAAAGTCTAAGATAGAACGACTGATACGGTCTAATTTGTAAACAATCACTTTGGAGATATCTTCACGCTTGATATCTTTTAGCATCTGTTCAAATTGGGGGCGGTTAGTGTTGCTGCCACTGAAACCTCTGTCGCTATACACCTTGTATTCTTCTGTAGTAAATTCTTTTTTACAGAAATCTATTTGACTTTCTATGGAAATACTATCTTTTTTATCTATGGATTGACGAGCGTATATTGCTATCATTAATATCACCTGTTTCTTTAATTAGGATATATTTATTAGAATAATGTAAAAGGGATAAAAAGTAAAGTAAGAAATTATCAAATTAATGATTACTTTAATATCCCCATTAAATTATTACTTATAAATCTTTAATTATATCTATAAATTCATTAAGTGTATAAGCTCCATCTATCCTCTGTGATTTATCTTCAAAGACCATATAGTATCTATAATTTTCACCTGCCAATTGAGCCCATTTTCTTCCTAGACTTAATTTATTGAGCTCCATATCATTAGTTAAATAATCACCTTTTGTTTCAATTACAATAATTTTTTTTGATTTTGTCATAACAATAAAATCTGGGAAATGATTAGTAAAACCATTAATACAAAATTCTTTATGCATAATATTCCTATGCCAAAAGAGTACATTATCTAAACTAGCAATTCTAGTTATGGCCATATTTTCAAAGTTATTCATATTTTCTTCAGCTTCATATAATGATTTAGCCATATTTTCTATAATTTTAGTAGGATTAATTACATTTTTAAATGTATAATTTTCTTTGCATATTATCTGTTCTTTTTCAATTCTATTAAAAAATTCCTTGTATCTATGTTTATATTCAAGTTTCTTAATTTTTTGTTTAATTACTTTAGCATATTTATGTATAGAAGAATTTAAGCTATTTAATTGCTCAGTATTTAAAGTATCTAGTATCCTTTTTATATAATCTTTAATTTCAGTATCACTTAAAGTATCTATTTTACCTAGCTGCTTAAATAGTAATTCTTTATATTGGTTCATTTTTTTATGTTCTGGAAGCCTAGATAAAAATTCAGTAATAATTTTAGCATCTTTATTATTTAATTTAAGGTATCTAGGGACGAATTCGCCTTTTTGCTGTTGCTCTAGATCAATTTCATACATTTCAGTATCAATATTCTGAAGTTCTATAATGGTATCTTTATTTTTTAATGTAAAATTATCTAATAAATTTTCTTTTGTTAATAATATATCAGAAATACCAAAAATTGTATTTTCAGCTGATTTCATAAAAAATTGTGGTATTTTTATTTCTAGAATTTGATTTTTATAAGCTTCTTTTATGTAAATATTATTTTTCTTTGAGTTTAATTCAGTATTAAAAAATGGTTCGTTGTCAATCATATTATTAAGTATGTTATTAAACTTTTCCCCCTCTTTTTGTGCTAAATCAATTATTGTATTGTTTAATGTATTATCAGTCATAATAGAAGTTTTAACTTTATCAACTTCAAAATGTAATGATTCATCTGTATCAAATTCTTCGGTTTCATGAGAGTTATTATCATCAGTTACAAAACTATCCTCAATTGGTAATTGGATCAATTTTGGAGTTTCATCAGTATCTTCTTCATTGTCTGCTGATTCATTAGAAATATTCATGATATTTTTATTAATCAATCTATAATCTTTTTTACTAAAACCTGACTTGTTTAAACCACTTATAATATTATTTAATGTATTTTGAAAATCATTTGAACAAGTAAAAACATATGATAGATTTAACAATTCATTACTATGCTCTTTGGTATAAGGTTGTCTTAGAATTCTACCTAAGATTTGTTCTATATCTACTCTAGAACTTTTATGAGTTAAAGTAGCAAGTATATAAGCAAAAGGACAATCCCAACCTTCTTTTAATGCATTAATTGTAATAATATATTTTATTTTACAATTTTTATTCATTAAGTTTACGTTTTTTAGTTCGTTAATATTTGAAGTTTTAATAGCTATTTCGTCTTCAGGTATACCCATTTCAATTAAATCTGCTTTTAGCTTATGAAATGTTTTGTTATCTTCATTTCCTTTAGGTTGTGCTTGAAATAATACAATAGGTCTTATGTACTTATCATTAATTTTTTCTTCTTCTATTGCTTTTATCTCAAGATTATTCCTTAGCGTAATAGCATCTATAATTACGTCTTCTTTATTTTGATGATTATAGACTATTACTGGAATTTTAACCATTTTTTCTTTCTTCAATTGCAATGAGTCTACAAATGTTATAATATTACTGTTTTTACGTGGTGTAGCAGTTAAGTCTAAAATAAAACATGGATTAAGATTACGTAACATTTCTATGCTTAATTCTGTTTCTGCATTATGACTTTCATCAACTATAACTAATGGATTTAGTTGATTAATTACTTGAATAAGAGCAGTTTCATCAACATCTTTAATTAATTCATCTCTGTTATTAACTCTATTAACAAAATCTTTTAGATACCCATTTTCTTGATATATTTTTCTATCTTCTTTTTTACGACTTCTAAAAGTATCAAAGCTTAAAACAAGAATATTTAACTGTTCATTAACAACAGAACAATTAAAATTTTTACCAAATAAAAGTTCTGTTTTTGAATATACTTCCACTCGATTATTAAAGTGTGTATTAATTCTTTGACGATAGGGGTGAGAAGGATCTTTTAAATTGTTAATTGTTTGTTCTAAAATAGTATTTGAAGGAACTAACCATACTACAGTTTTTGATATAATACAGGGCATAGCATCAAATATTGGTTTAATTGCATTACAAGCTAAAAATGTTTTTCCACCACCAGTTGGAACTTTAAAACAAATATGAGGAACATTTTTAATATTGTTTTTGTATTTTTCAAGACCATTCAAACCTACAATAATATCTTTAAGTTCCCAAAATTTTTCATATGCAATATCAGCATGTTGATGAGTATTTAATAAATCTAAAAATAATATTAAATCATCTATAGTTTTTTGTTGGAATTTCTTTAGTTCCATTTAATCAATCCTTTCATATTTTAGTTATATCTCTAGGTATTTTTTTGAATATTACTTTATAGTTATAAAGGGTTTCTTTACTTAATGTACATTTGTTAGCATATATGATATATTGCTCGGCTTTTCTATCTATAGTATTTAAGAAATCGTAATTTAAGATACTATCTTTATTCTTATAATAATAAAAGTAATAATCACAGTTATTATAAGAACCTAAAAAATACTTATTTGAAGTGATTATGTCTTTATTTATAGTTTGCTTAGTTTCAGTATAATAAATATAATGTCTTATAACATCAATATCAATATTATTATTTAAAGTATTTTCGGGTGTAAATATAGGTTCTCCAAGTTCATAAAATTCAAATGAACCACCAGTACCTTTAACTATTTTATCATCACTACCATAACCAGTAATAACTTTTTTAACTCTTTCAGCAGTAACGTTTGTAGCATAATCTTCCATTTCTATCAATATAAACTTTCGATTACCACCATCTTGTTTGTTAAGATTTAGAACTGCATGAGCAGTAGTACCAGATCCAGCAAATGAATCAAGCACATAATAATCATCTGTATCTACTTGTCTATCTATATTTAAAAGATATTCAATTAATTGAGGTGGTTTTGGTTGATCAAATAACTTTTCATTATCAAATATTCTATACAATATACTTGTACCATCTTTATTAAACCCAACATCTTCAGGTTTTAGCAATGTGTCTGGGGGTACTCCAATTTGTACATCTTTCAAATATCTTTTGGCTTTGGGTTCTTTACCACTAAAAACTAGTTTATTTTCATGATACATTTTTTTTAGATTAACTTTCGAATATCTAGGATAATTTCCCTTTTTTGCTTTCCATTTAACTCCATTATCAAAAATAATTTCATAAGGTGTATAAGGATTTCTAGCATATATAGGGTCTAATTTATATAATCCTCTACCATCATTATCGTCATATGGGTAATCGGATGTTTTATCCTTTGGTGCTCTTAAATAATATTCTTTTTTGCTTGTTGGAATGAGCTTACTTTTATTTTTAGCATATACTAAAATGTATTCTGTGTTATGGTTAAAATCTTTACTAGAATTTCTAACAGTATGCATACCTCTCCATATTAATTTTGCTAAAAAGTTATTTTCACCAAATATTTCATTCATAATAAGCCTCAGGTGACTTACTTCATTATTATCAATAGATATATAAATAATACCATCGGGACTTAATAATTTATGTAATAGTTTTAATCTAGGATACATCATACAAAGCCATTTATCATGTCTTGAAAGGTCCTCGCCTTCTTTACCAACAACTTTACCAAGCCATTTCTTAATTCTTGGATGATCTACATTATCATTATAAACCCATATTTTATTCCCGGTATTATATGGTGGGTCTATATAGATTCTTTTAATAAGTGTTTCATATTGAGGTAGTAGAGCTTTTAAGGCTTCTAGATTATCTCCTTTAATTATTTTATTTGCAAAATTTTTTTCTTTTTTAGTTGAGTCTCCATCATTATAACTATATTTTAGATTTAATGTTTTCAAAGGTACTTCTTGATGATAATTAATAACTTTATCTTTTCCAATCCAATCTAAAGATGGCATAGTATTATCTCCTTTATATTTTAAAATTGTGTATTATAAAATTTTACAACTTATTTTATAAAGTGTAAATAGAAAATCAAAATTATAATATAAACAAATAGTATTTTAGATAGAGTAATTAATTACTAGAGGTTATTACAGTAGCTAAATACAAATCTTATTCTGCAAATTTTTGTAATGGACTTATTAAATCTTCTATAGATAAATTTAAAGCTTCTACATAACGTTCCTTTTTACCTAATAATTCAATAAATAAGAAAGCTGTAGTGTCATCCTTTATAGAACATAATGCTTTACTAGCTAAATCCATAACGTACCATCTATTATGTTCATAACCAACAACCACTAATATAAATAATAAATTAGCAATAATCTCTTTATTTGAAGTATTTTTAATTAAATAGTCACATTGATCCCCTATAGTATCGGTATAACTAAATCCCCATCTATGACTTATAGTATCGTCTGTAAACTTTTTAATGATTTGTTTTAATAGATTAAAATGGTTATTTTCTAGTAAATTAAGTTGCTCTGCGTTTAATTTCATTATAAGATCGTGTATTAAATCTACGTTTGAAATATTATCTTCCAAATAGTTTGCTACAGAAGAAATAAATGTAGGGGTACAAATATTAGAATCTATTTTTGCAATAATTTCTTCACCATCATATTTTATTGATTTTTCGTTAACAAGAGTTATTGCCGAATTAAAAGCACTTCGAAGTTCTGAAATACTACTAAATCTATCTTGTTTATTAGTTTTTGTAGCTTTAGATATTACAAAATCAAAACTAGTAGGAATTTTAGTGTAATCAAGTATATAATTAAATTCATTTGCAACACATTGATAAATTATACAGCCCAGGCTGTATATATCTGTTTTTTCATCTACGTTAGCTAAATCATTCATTTGTTCTGGCGATATATAAAATCTAGTACCAATACCTATATTTGTTCTTGTTAATCTAGCAGAGCATGAATTGAGTTGGATACCTAATCCAAAGTCAGCGATGACTAAATCATTATCTGAGTTCATTAATATATTTGCAGGTTTTAAGTCTCTATGAAGGACTCCTTCATTATGTAAATATTCAATGCCATCAAAAATTGAATTAGTTATTATTTTTAACCTATCATAATTAAATCTAATATCTTGTATTATAGTTTCCATGCTATAATTGTATTTATTCATTATATAATAATAAGGTGGTGAAGTAAGTTCATAAGAGACTACTTTAATAATATTTGGATGATTAAGCCTTTTACATATTCTAATTTCTCTTTTAAATCTCTGAATAGAATCATCATCACTATTTAATAATACTTTTTTTGCATATATTTTGGTATCTAAATTATTATTTACATCTTTTTGAGATTCATATACTGCACCAAAACCTCCTGGTTGCCCAATTAACTTTCCAGTTGTCCACGTTATCACAATATCACTCCTATAAATTTTCTAAGCTATTCAATTTTATTTTTACTAATTCTACTGGTATTGCTACCATAGAAGAAATCTGTTCTATTGTCATATCTTTAAATTCTATATCTTTTTCAAACCCATCTGGTAGAAGTAGGTTAGCTGCAAAATAATTAGCTTGGTATTCAAATTTGTTTCTTGAATAATATGTATTATTTTCTAAGTAAGCCATATTAAGATTGTCATGTAGTACGGCATGTCCTAATTCATGAGCAATAATTACTCGTTGGTCATAATAATCTAAGTTATTATTAACAAGAATAAACTTACAACCATTCTGATTTATATATAACCCACTATTATTACCTAAGTATTCATAAATGATTGTTATACCTAAGTAATTTGCTAATTCTGTTGGTTCATTTGTTCCATATTGTTCAAGTAAATTATTTATTGTAAGTTTTATATATTTCATTTTTACATCTCATTTTAGTTATTATTATAATTATATTTCTATTATATTATCTAATGTTTTTTTGATTTTTATCAATGATTTATTATAAAAGTCCTTGAATGAACTACAGCCTATTTCTTCTATATCCACATCATGGTAATTTAAAAGTTGAAGTTTTTTTTGTTCTTTGTCTGATATAGTATTATTAATTTTAGGAATATAATAAATTAGCTTGTTTGTAATATTTATTTCTTCTTTATATTTTGACCGAGCTCTATTATTTATCAACCACCATAAATCAATTTCAGTATAATCATAACCAAAACCTAAAATATGTACATTTGTATTATAGAACAAATCTATCCAACTATTATTAGAAGATGGTGAATTTACATTATAATTGCTGACATGTTCCATAATTTTTTTTAGAACGTTTGAATATTTTTCATGTCCTAAAACTAAGGTATCTGGATTTTTTGCTTCTCCATGAATATGCCATATTTTTTTATTCTGTTCATTATTATATGTATTAATTCTATATCTGGTTTGTGGCTTTTTACCAGTAGTTGTAAGGGGTTTTATTTCTTTTTTTTGATTTTTATTACGTTCCAAAGTATAATCATAATTAGTTGTAATAATATTTTTTACTGGTAGGTTATATAATTCTTCATGATAATTATTTGGTTTCATATTTAGAATTTCTTTGGCAATTACACTTTTTAATTCTTTTTCAGATACCTCTCTAAACCGCAATCCTCTTAGAAATATTTCTTCGTATAATAAAGTAAAAGGTTTATCTTTATATTCAATGCTACCAGCTTTATGTAAATAACTAATTATTTTGCAAAGTATATTTTGCCATGATTTATTATCATTAGTAATCCTATTTATACCATTACCAATAAATATTGTATTTTCACACATTAAATTTTACCTCTCAAATAAAGATTTTTATTAAAATTTATAAAAATTGCTTCATTTAACACTTTTATTTCCTTAATTTCAACAAAATATTCAGAAATTTATCCACGCAAAAAAAGCAACGGATAATACTATCCAACTGCTCATCTAAAATGTCTTTTTCGTAGTCGTTTGAGCTATATAAGATTAGAATAAATATTATTTCTTATTATTTTCATTAATTTTTAAAGCCATATCCTTAGTAGTTTCTAACATTCTCAAAAGAAACTCTTTTGTTGGTTCATCCATCAGACCCCCACTAAACATAAGTTTATCGGTTTTTTCAATTTCTTCTATTAGATCAGCTAGTTTTTCATTAATCTCTTTTTTTTTGATTGTTTGATAGGTATTGGATTATAATCAATTCCTAATAAATAATCTAATGAGAGATTAAAAAATTCAGCAATTTGTCTTTTGGTTTCATCATCAGCTTGTCTTTGATTAAGTTCATACTTTGATATATTATATTTGGTTTTACCAATTATTTTACCTAATTGTTCTTGTGTAAGATTATTTTGTAATCTTATATTTCTTAACTTTTCTCCGAAACTTGACAAAATATCACCTCTGATACATAAAACCTAATAATGCTTATTAAACTATATGTAGTTTATTTTTTAGCATTTAAGTTAATTTCTACAATCATTTCTTTTGTATTTTTTAACATCCTTAATAGGATCCTTTTTGTTTGTTCATCAATATTACTTCCATCAAATATAAGGTTATCAGTTTTTTCAACTTCTTCAATAAGTTCATTAAGTCTCTTATCTATATGTCTATCATTAGAATTCACTTTCTTATTATAAGGAGTAGGATTATCAGTTCTACCAAGAAGATAATCAGTAGATATATTAAAATTATCAGCTATCTTTATAAGTAACTCTTTATTAGGATTTCTTTTTCCACTTTCATAGAGTGAAATTGTTGATTCGGCTATACCAAATTTACCACCAAATTCTTTAGCATTTAATTTGTTAGTAATCCTTATTTCTTTAAGTCTATCCTTTAATGGAACTCTTTTTATACTATATGGTATTGAATTATCAGTTTGACCAAGAAGATAGTCAATAGATACTCCATAATAATTAGCTATATGTTGTAAAGTTTTTGTATCTGGTTGTCTTCTTCCTTGTTCATACATACCTATAGTGCTAGGAGAAATATTTAAAGTCTTAGCTAGGTCTTTTTGAGATAGATTTTTATTCTTTCTAAGTAACTTTAATCTTTCAGAAAACATTTGATTACTCCTATATACCTGAGTTTTTATAAAAATTAATTTGTTTTTTATTATTCTCATTCATCTTTTTAACTATAGCTTTAGTAGTTTTTAACATCTTTATAAGTACCTCTTTTGTAGGCTCATCAATTACACAACCATCAAATATAAGTCCATTAGTTTTTTCAACTTTAACTATTAATTTATGTATCTCTTTATCTATATGTTTATCATTAATTTCTAATTTAGGTTTATCATATGGAGTGGGGTTATCAGTTTGTCCTATCATGTAATCAATAGATACTCCATAAAAACTGGCAATCTGAATTTTAATATCATCGTTAGGTGTTCTTTTTCCAGTTTCAAAATTATTATAACGTGCTCTGGATATTCCTAAAATATTAGCAAATCTCTCTTGGGTTAATCCTTTACTAATTCTTAATTGTTTTAATCTTTTACGAAGCATATAAAAAGCCCTCTTATTATTTAAAAGTAGTTAGACAAAAACTTTTAACTTATTTTTTACTATTCTCATTCATCTTTTTAGCAATATCTTTTGTAGATTTTAACATTGTTATAATAAATTCTTTTGTTGGCTCATGGACTTGATTACCACATAAAGTAATATCATCAGTTTTAGCAATATACTCCATAAGAGCATCTAATTTTTTATTAATTTCTTTTTCTTTATTTGAGTGACCTGGTGGTATATCATCATTAGTTCTTTCTAATATGTAGTCTACAGATACTGAATAAAAATCAGCAATTTTTTTTAATGATTCATAATTAGGTACACTTTTGTTATTTTCATATCCTGAATAAGTAGATTTTGCCACATTTAATAAGTTAGCTATATGTTGAGCTTCATATCCCTTTACTTTTCTTAAACTAATTAATATATCACCTATCACAAAATCACTCACTTATTGATTTGGTTTATTTTGTTAGCCATATTCTTAGTAGTTATTAACATATCTAAAAGAACTTCTCTAGTTAATTCATCCATTGGATTACCGTTAAACATAAGATTATTAGTTTCTGCAATTTCTTCTATAAAATGATCTAGTTTTTTATCTATTTCTTTTATAGTGATATTATCTGAAATGGGAGTAAAATTATCAGTTTTACCAGCAAGATAATCCACAGATACATTAAATATTTTTGCTAATTTAATTATAACATCAATATTAGGTTCATTTTTTCCATTTTCGTATTTAGATATTGCAGCTTTTTTAAGATTTACTTTTTTACCTAATTCTTCTTGAGTTAAATGATTATCAATACGGAGTTTTTTCAATCTTTTTTTAAACATGTAATCATCCTTAGTTATATATATACGCAAAAAAGCAGTGGATAATATTATCCAACTGCTCATCTAAAATGCCTTTTTCGTAGTCGTTTGAGCTTTATAAGATTAGTAAAATGTCTTATTTTTTATTGTTTTCATTCATCTTTTCTGCCATATCTTTAGTAGTTTTTAACATCTTTAGAAGAACTTCTTTTGTTTGTTCATCCATCTCACTACCACTAAACATTAGTCCATTAGTTTTTTCTATTTCTTCAATAAAATTATCTAATTTCTTATCTATTTTGATACTATTTAAAGGTTGATTTGAAGAAGTATCGTTGTGATTATTTCCAAGAAGATAGTCTATAGATACATTAAAATATTTTGAGATACGCTTTAGTGTATCTTCATCTTTTGGAAATCTATTATTGGACTCATAATAGCCAATAACTCTATCAGATATACCAATAATTTCACCTAATTCTTTTTGGGTAATTTCTTTATCAATTCTTAGTTTTTTTAATCTATCTCCGAATAACATATTCCACACCTCCTTAGAATTATAACATATTGTTCTAATATATAAAATGATTTGAACAAAAAGTTCTATAAAATAGTTGACAAAGAACAGAATGTTCTATATAATGATTAAAGAACAAATTGTTCGGGATGGAGGATATTTACAAATGATAAATAATTTGAAGAAATTTAGAGAGAAAGCTAATTATACACAAGAAAAATTTGCACAAAAATTAGATGTAACTAATGATTATATATCAATGATTGAAAGAGGAAGAAGAACACCTTCATTTAAATTAGCTAAAATGATAGCAGATGAATTAAATAAAACTGTTGATGAAGTTTTTTTTGATAATTAATCGAATGAATTGTTCTGGAATTCATTTTGATTAATAATGTACAAACAGTACCTCATAGAATTCATTAGAAGGAGTTGATTTTATGCCTTACAAAGTAGTTAATATTTATCCAGACATTTCAGATGAAGAAAGAAAAAGACGTGAAAAAGAGGTAGCTGAATATGTATATAAGGTATTAATGAGACATGATGAAAGAATTAAGAGAGAAAAGGAATTAGAGCAAAAGAATCGTACCAAGTGAGGTTACATAATTTGGTTAACCACAAAATTAGCAAAGTAGTAAGCACTAAAAGTAGTGCTATAGGGGGTAGATGTAATGCCATACAAAATAATTAATGTACATCCAAAGTTAACTCCTGAAGAAAAAGAAAAAATAGATAGAGAAAATACCATTTTTGTATGCAAAGTTTTTAGAGAGCATGATGAAAGAATCAAAAAAGAAAAAGAACTAGCTAAAAAGAATGGTGCTAAATAGAAAAACTATCTATACATCATTCTATAGAAAGAAGGTGAGAAACATGGACAAGTTTGTAAAGGACTGTTCTAACTGTGCCAACAATACTAAAGATGGTTGTATTGCAATGAGTAGGAGAATAGGAACTAATTGCTTTGCTTGGTGTGATAATCGGGAGCGTATACGCAGGATAGACGATATGATTAATTACTCTGGTGGTTATCTGGTTAGTCAGAACAATCGGCGATTGTTAACACAGAAGAGAAAGTTAGTACAAGCTATTAATGAGACTAAGAAGAGTGACAAGCTTAAAGTAATTATCTAGCTGTAATGATGAAAATAGTAAACCAAGAGCAGGAGGTAATACAGTGAAAAGTTATAAAGAAATAGCAGAAATGTTAGAAAAGCACATTGATAGATTGATGTTAAACGTAAGTGAAGCACTTTCAAAAGACGTAGCATACACAATGGAGATATGGAATACTTCAATAATCAGATCAGATAAGGAAGAAAGCAATTTCTCCACTAATGAAAAGTTAAGGCTCTATACTAAGATGCTTGGATATGCTGAAACACTTATGGAACCATCACTAGATACCAAAAATCAATATGGAGCTTACAGAGGAATGTATGTATTTCATATCTATACAACAATGAAAGAAAATCTAGAAGAATTACAGGGTATTATGAAAGAAACTGAGAAGGAGCAACCCAAGTTGGATGGTGATATTAAAAGTAGTGTTGATTTTATCGTATTTACATTGATACGAGATGAATATACAGACCAAGAAGTAAAGACAATCTTATTACAAGTAAAAGAAATAATGGCAGACCCTAGTAAGAAACCAAAGTTTATCAAGTGTAAGAAGTGTGGTTATAGGTTCTGCCAAGATGAAGATAATTATTGTACTTCATGCGGTAATAAGATGTGATTTAAGAAGTGAATAGTATTTTGATACATATCTAAGAAGTGATTTAACTTGTACTTATTATATCAATATAACCTGTAGTAAAGAAATAGCTTAAGTTATACAGTATGTAGTTTTATAAGTGATTTTTTACTATATGAGCATAGAAAAAGGGAGATGATTTTTTGAAACATGGTAAAAGACCAACCAGAAGACAAAAGATGCTGATAGGAAATAAGAAACTAAATCATAATAACTGGTTAGTAGTCAAGGATTGTGCTGATTCATTTGTTATCGTACATAAGAAATCAGGTAAGGTCAAGAATTATCCAAAATTGAGAGGAGTTGTCATGTGATGTGTGTTGTAGACATCATCAAATCTACAAGAGAGCAGCTAGGGTTGAATCAGAATGAAATAGCAGTAAAGATTGGAGTCGCACCCAGTACCTATGGAGCATACGAAAGAAAAGAAAGAAATATGCCAGATGATATTATTAGGGCTCTTGCCAATGAGTTAGGTTCTCCATCCATTATGGCTGAATACACATATGAAAGAAATACAGAGTTCTTCAATGTACCACTACTCAATAACGTAGACAAACATCCACATATAGTAATTGACAGTCTAATAGAAGAAGCCAGTGAAATGATTAAGGCATTAATGGTAATCAAGAAGATCACCAAAAACAAAACCAATGTATCACAATTCAATGAAGAACAGTATAAAGAATTACTAGATGCAGAGGAACAAGTAGGAGACGTATATTCAGCTCTAAAAATGCATTTTGTAACCATGGATACATACGGTGTCAATGTCAAGGAAATAGAGAAAAGATGTAACAGAAAACTAATATACAAAGGCTATATAAGAGGAAATAGACAAAAAAAGAAGCCCTTATATAAGAGCCATTAAAAAAACTGTTAAAGAAATTATACCATAGATTAAATAGATAAGGAAGGTGTTATTTATGAATGATCAATTGATGAAACAAATGTTTATAATGAATGAGATTATGAGAATTACTCTACTGGTAAACAATCTAAGCGAATATGACGTTTTTATTAATTATTACGGACATGTGAATGAAATGGAGTTCACAGTCTATGAAAATGGGTGGCACAATGATGAAGTCCCAACTAAGAGATTCAATGTAAAGTTTGATAGCAATGATGGCGGTTTTTCCATGCTTAGTACCATAATAAATTATCTTCAGTATTTATACATGAAAATAGATATAACAGACTTAATGAAGGAAGGAGCTGAATCTTTTGTATAGTAGAGGTTTCATCATAGGAATTATCATTGGAATCATATCAGTATGGACTATCAAGAAAATCAAGAAGTACATACATGAAAGAAAAAAGTGGGAAACATTTGTCACTAAGATGAATGCAAAGTTGAGAGCAGAACAGATGAAAGTTTGAATCAGTATCTAAGTATTGCATTGCAATTAACAATAAAAAGATAGGAAAGGGTGAAAAACATGAATGACATTGATTACTTCAACATTGCCAAGATGGCACAAGGAGCATTAGTTGAACAATTCGACGTTGAATTTGAAAAAGTACTAGACAACATAGCAGACCCAAACACAGCAGCAGAAAAAGCTAGAAAGATAACAATAGAATTCTCCATAAAGCCTAGTTCCAGTAGAAGAACAGCAAATGTATCATTTCAGACAAAATGTACATTGATACCTGCTGCCAAACTCAAGACAGAAATAGCAATAGGTAGAGACACAGACGGAAAACTAGTAGCAGAAGAATTCACTGGTGGAATACCAGGACAGATGTCAATCAATCTTGATACCAAAGAAGACAATAATAATGACAGTGATAAAGACAATGACAAAGTAACAAGACTTAATGAAGCAAGGTAAATCAGATATATCATTAAACAAAACAAATAAAACTTAGGAGGAAAACGTTATGATAAAACAAGCATTAGAATACTTAGTAGGATTAGGAAAGACAGAAATCAAGGAGATAGATGGGTTCAAGTATGCCACTAACAGGTGTACTAAGATAACTGATCCAGTAGTTGATGAATCATTCCAACTAACAACCCTAACAGGTGTCATTGATTACGTTAACAATCAGATAGACGGACACATAGTAGGAGAAGGATTGACAATACATATAAAATCACCAAGTAT
>NZ_BTPT01000038.1:0-42318 GCF_054408565.1 Vallitalea sediminicola | reverse complement strand
CTGATTAGAGAGGAACAAGAAGCGACGGAAAGTAAAAGTTATTTGATTACAGGTTTATCCCATGATCTAAAAACCCCATTGACTTCTATTTACGGTTATCTTGAATTAATTAATAGGGATAACTATAAAGATGAAGTAGAACTTAGATATTATACTGATATAGCTTTTAAAAAGACCATTCAATTAAAAAATATGATAGAACAGCTATTTAATTATACTAAATATAATTCATCAAGTATTGAAGTTGAAAAAGTTAATCTTAATGTAAAGGAATTATTAAAACAATTAGTAGTAGAATATTACCCGTTTTTTTTGAAAGAAGACTTAGAGTGTAGATTGCATTTTGAAAATGAGAAGTATGAAGCATATGCAGATAGTAAATTATTATTCCGTGTATTTGAAAATTTGATTTCTAATGCGGTGCGTTACAGCGGTGAAAATAGTAAATATATTGATATTGACCTTGAATCTAAGGGTAAAAAAATATATGTCCATTTTATTAATTATGATAATATAATACCAGCATACCAGCAGGAGTTCATTTTTAATAGATTTTATAAGATTGAACAATCAAGGGCACATGATTCAGATAGCTCTGGATTAGGTTTGGCTATAGCAAAAACAATAGTAGAATTAAATGATGGTGATATTAGTGTTAGCAGTAAAGATAATAAAACCTTATTTACTGTAACACTCAACAAAATAGATAATAGCATAGCAAAGGATAGATAAAAATGACAAAAGATTTTTTACCGATAAGTAAAGCAGATATGGAAAAAAGAGGATGGGAAGAGGTTGATTTTGCATTTATTAGTGGTGATGCATATGTAGATCATCCATCTTTTGGAGTAGCAATTATTAGTAGATATTTGGAGGCTTATGGTTATAAAGTTGGAATAATCCCTCAACCAAGATGGGATATTACTGACGATATTACTGTTTTTGGAAGACCAAGATTAGGATTTTTGGTAACTGCCGGTAATATTGATTCAATGGTTAATCATTATAGTGTCGCAAAGAAAAGAAGACAAAAGGATGCCTATACACCTGGTGGTATCATAGAAAAAAGACCTGATAGAGCTACGATTGTTTACTCTAATCTGATAAAAAGGGTTTATAAAGATGTTCCAATAATATTAGGTGGAATAGAAGCTAGCTTAAGAAGATTAGCGCATTATGACTATTGGAACAACAAAGTTAAACGGTCAATATTACTTGATTCCCAAGCTGATATTTTACTATATGGCATGGGTGAGAGATCAATAATAGAATTAGCAGAAGCTTTGGATAGCGGTATTGATGTTAAGGATATCACCTATATAAAAGGAACAGCATATAAATCAAAAAATCTTGATAGCGTATATGATTATGTTGAATTACCATCATATCAAGATATTATTAAAGATAAGAAAAAATATGCTGAAAGTTTTATGGCACAATATAACAATACTGATTTTTTTAATGGAAAGAGATTGGTTGAACAATACAAAAATAATGAGTATATCATTCAAAATCCTCCAACCACACCACTTCAACAACCAGAGATGGATAGTATTTACGCATTACCATATATGAGGGAATATCATCCGGTATATGAAAAAGATGGAGGAATTCCTGCAATAAAAGAAGTTAAATTCAGTCTAATCAGCAATAGAGGCTGTTTTGGAGGATGTAGTTTTTGTGCTCTTACATTCCATCAAGGACGAGTGGTACAGACAAGAAGTCATAAGTCTATAATTAGTGAAGCAGAAGATATTACATGGGATAAAGATTTTAAAGGCTATATACATGACGTAGGTGGTCCAACTGCTAATTTTCGTCATGCTGCTTGCGAGAAGCAATTGAAATATGGTGCATGTAAAGATAAACAATGTTTATTTCCAGAACCATGTAATAACCTTAAAGTAGATCACTCAGATTATCTAAGCTTACTTAGAAAACTTAGAGAGTTACCAAAAGTTAAGAAAGTGTTTGTTCGTTCAGGTATAAGATTTGATTATCTTCTGAAAGATAAAGATGATACGTTTTTTAAAGAATTAGTTGAGCATCATGTATCTGGACAATTAAAAGTTGCACCAGAACATATATCTGATAAGGTGTTACAGAAAATGGGTAAACCTCAGGTAAATGTATACAATAAATTCGTTAAGAAATATAATGATATAAACAAAAAATTAAATAAGAAGCAATATTTAGTTCCATATCTTATGTCAAGTCATCCAGGGTCTGATCTTAACTGTGCAGTTGATCTTGCAATTTATTTAAGGGATTTGGGATATATGCCTGAGCAAGTACAAGATTTTTACCCTACGCCTTCCACATTATCTACCTGTATGTATTATACAGAGCTTGATCCAAGAACAATGGAAAAAGTATTTGTACCAAGATCTCCTCATGAAAAAGCAATGCAAAGGGCATTAATACAATACAGAAATCCCAATAATTATAGATTAGTTCACGAAGCTTTGATTTTAACTGGCCGAGAAGACTTAATTGGTTTTGATAAGGATTGTCTTATAAGACCAAAAGGTAGTAGTGGTAACTATAATAATAAAAAAAATTATGGTAATACTAATAAGAAATCTGATAATACTAAGATAAAGAAAAAAAGAAAAACCATTCGTAATGTGCACAAAAAAAAGAAAAAATGATGTAAGGGGTTAATCAAATGAAAAAGATAGCTGTCATAACAGGTGCTTCATCAGGGTTCGGAAGAGAATTTGTTAGACAAATATGTTTGTCTAAAGGTTATAAATTCGATGAAATATGGATAATAGCAAGGAGAAAAGAAAGATTAGAAAAGTTAGTAAAAACATATCATAAACAAACATTTAAGATATTAGATATGGATTTATCCAAAAAAGAATGTTTAAAACAATATAGCAATATGTTACGTGAAGAAAATCCCAATGTCAGATTACTTATTAATAATGCTGGACTTGGTAAAATTGGTAGTTTTGATGAAATTGATTCAAATGATGATATGAATATGATAGATGTTAATATAAAAGCTTTGACTTATGTAACGAAGGAAACACTTAAGTATATGAAAAGATCATCTAGAATCATTCAAATAGCTTCTTCTGCCGCTTTTTTACCACAGCCTAAGTTTGCAGTTTATGCTGCTACTAAATCTTATGTACTAAGTTTTTCTAGAGCACTTGAAAGAGAGCTAAAAAGTAAAGGAATCTATGTTACTGCAGTATGCCCTGGACCTGTTGAAACAGAATTTTTTAGAGTTGCATCAAACAATGAAAAACCCAAATCTTTTAAAAAGTTTTTCTTTGAACCAGCTGAATCCGTTGTAAGAAAAGCTTTATATGATTCAAGAAAAGGTAATTATATTTCTATACAAGGGAAAAGCATGAAAGCTTTGCAAATATTATCTAAGGTTGTACCTCATAGCTTAATACTGAGATTTATTAAATAACTAAATAATAAATACAACTGTAATATGGAAGTGATAAATTTATATGCGAAAGAAAAAGAAAAAAATTAAATTCAAAGGAATATTGGCTACTATTCTTGCATTAGCATTTCTATTTTGTTTCAAAGTAGATGTTAATGACAAAAATGTGAATATGGCTAAAGATCTATTTCAAACTGTTAAAAGCTTATTTTATAGTATAACAATTGATACTAATTATGAAGTTGGAGTAGTTAGCAGGGTTGTTGATGGAGATACTGTTGTTATTACCATGGGTGGAGTAGACAAGAAAGTTAGATTTGTAGGAGTTAATACACCTGAATCTGTAGGGCGTTATTCAAAAAATCCTCAGCCTTATGGGAAAGAAGCAAGTAAATTTACTAAAGAAAAACTAGATGGAAAACAAGTATATCTAGAAAAAGATGTCAGTGATACTGATAAATATGGTAGATTATTACGGTACATATGGCTAGAGGAGCCAGATAAAAGTAGACTTGAAGATATAATGTTTAATGCGATACTTTTAAAAGAAGGATATGCTAATGTTATGACATATCCTCCGGATGTTAAATATTCTAAAACTTTTGTGAAAATTGAAGAGAAGGCAAGAAATAATAAAACTGGATTATGGAAAACAAAAAAATGAAGCTAGCCCAAGGGCTAGCTATAAATTTGTGACCATTATATAATTGTACATCAATATAAAATGACAAACACTTCCACCTAATACAAAAAGGTGAAATAATTCGTGAAAACCGAATTTCTTAGAATTAAAATTGGGCCATTTGAGTCCATATATAATACCTCCGATAGTGTATATAATACCGCCTATCAGTAACCACATGAATCCATTAGGAGGTAATGTTTCTTTGATTTGTCCCATGGCAAGGACTGCGGACCATCCCATAATTATATAAATAGCTGCGGAAAACCAACTTGGTGAATTAATCCAAAATATTTTTAATAAGACACCTGCAACTGCAGTACACCATACAATAGTAAGCAAGGTAAATCCAAAACCATCTCTTAGAGGAACTAAACAGATTGGTGTATATGTTCCTGCAATTAATACAAAAATCATCATATGGTCTATTCTTCGTAATATAACACTTAATGCCTTAGGCTTTTCAATTATATGGTAAACAGTACTTGCTGTATATAACATCACAAGGCTCACTCCAAAAAGAGAAAAAGATAAAGTATGCCATATTGTTGCAACATGATAAGATTTCCATACTAATAAGATGACACCTATCAAAGAAATAACTGCTCCGATGAAATGGGTTAATGCGCTTATTGGGTCTTTAACTTTTAATTTCATAAAAAATCTTCCTTTCATAATAAAACATTTCAATTATATTAATAATAAGTATTAAGTAATATGTCAAAAATAGAGTATATAATGTGCAATAAATTGCTATAGTAGATAGTTTGAAAAAATGCATTATGTAGTATCAATAACTACATATAACAATGTAAATATGATATCACATGTTTGGATATAGTTCAAGACTATTTTTAGTAATTTTTTCAAATAAATAAGTTGAATTGAATAATTGCTACAGACCCAGCATTTATTTATTATTGTTAATATATCTAGATTGTTTCTAAAATAGGTTAGCTAATTATATAATTTTTATTTGCAACTATTGGTGCAAGCATTTGCACTTGTATAATTATCATAATGGTTCTATTATTATAATATAAAAATTGTTCAAAATAACGGGAGAGTGATTAAATGTTAAACGGCATTGGTATATCACCAGGGATAGTATTAGCGAAGGCCAAAGTAAAAAAAGAAAATAATATAGAAATCATTAAAGAAAGTATTCAAGATATTAATGCTGAGATAGATAGATTTCGCAAAGCTATAGAATGCAGTAAGATACAAATCAAAGAAGTACGTAACAAAACTTTAGCTGAAATAGGAGAAAAAGAAGCTAGAATATTCGATGCACATGAATTAATACTTGAAGATATAACATTTACTGATGGAGTTGTTAATAAAATAAAAGATTGTCTAATGAATTCTGAGGCAGCCATAAAAGAAGTATCCGATGGTTTTATTTCAATTTTCAACAATATGGATGATGCATATATGAAAGAAAAAGCATCAGACATAAAAGATGTATCAGACAGGGTTATATATAATCTTTTAGGTATAGAACAATGCGATTTTGAATCTATGACAGAAGAAGTAATAATTGTATCAAAGGATCTGACACCATCAGATACAGCAAGTTTCAATAAAGATAAGGTTCGTGGTTTTATAACTGAATTCGGTGGTAAAACATCACACACTGCTATTCTAGCAAGAACTTTGGAAATACCAGCTGTCACAGGAATAAATGATTTATTACAAAATATAGAGGATGATGATTTTTTAATAATTGATGGTAATACCGGTAAGGTAATAGTTAATCCAGATAATGAAATCATTCAAGAGTACGAAGATAAAAAAAGTGATTATGAAAAAGAATTATTGGTATACAAAAAGTATAAAGACAAAAAAACCATTTCAAAAGATGGAATTAATGTTGAATTAGTGGCAAATATAGGTATGCCAAGTGATATAAAAGGTGTTCTCGATAATGGTGCAGAGGGTATCGGATTATTTAGAACTGAATTTTTATTTATGGATAGGGATAAACTACCAACAGAGGAAGAGCAATTTCAAGCTTATAAAGAAGTCATTTTGAACATGAAAAATAAACCAGTTGTAATACGAACTATCGATATAGGTGGTGACAAGGAAGTACCGTATCTCAATCTACCTACAGAAATGAATCCATTTCTTGGATATAGAGCTATCAGGATGTGTCTAGATAGACAAGATATGTTTAGAACACAACTTAGAGCATTACTTAGAGCAAGTAATTATGGAAATCTTAAAATTATGTTTCCTATGATATCCAATATGGATGAAATACAAGAAGCAAAAAAAATACTTGCAGAAATAAAGGTAGAATTAAATAATAATAAATTACTGTTTAACAAAAATATTGAAATTGGAATGATGATAGAAATACCGTCAGCGGCTATTATGTCAGATGTTTTTGCAAAAGAAGTTGATTTTTTCTCTATCGGTAGTAATGATTTAATACAATATACAGTAGCTGTTGATAGAGGAAATGATAAGATAGCTAATCTATACGATGAATTTAATCCTGCTGTCTTAAGATTGATAAATCTTATAATCAAGAATGCTCATGAAGAAGGAATATGGGTAGGAATGTGTGGAGAAGCAGCTTCCAATACGGAATTAATACCTATTCTATTGGCTATGGGATTAGATGAGTTGAGTATGAATGCAAGTTCCTTGTTACAAGCAAGATATCTAATAAGTAAAGTAAGTATTAACGATATAAAAAAAGAGTTACCACAAATATTAAAAATGAAAAAAGGGAAGCAAATTCAAAAATTTATTAGTAAAATTGAAGTTATTTGAAAATAATAAAAAGAGATATGGAGGATAATTATGACAAGCGTTACTGTAGAATTATTAAATGAAGCAGGATTACATGCAAGACCAGCTGATACATTTATTAGAACCGCTCAGAAATTCAAAAGTGATATTAAAATAGTCAAAGATACTGTAAAAGTTGATGGTAAAAGTATTCTAGGACTATTAACTCTAGGAGCAACAAAAGGTACAATGATTACTATTGAAGCTAATGGTGAAGATGAAAAAAATGCAGTAGATAAGCTAAAAGAGTTAGTTGATAATAGATTCGGTGAAGATGAATAGGAAAGTAACTTCTAACTGACAAAAGATATATGAGGTATCAGCTATGTATTATTTAAATAAACGTCAAATTGAAATTATTACATATTTAATTAATAAAAATAAATATGTTTCTGTTAAAACAATTGCATCTAAATTTGATGTTAGTATTAGAACTATAAGATATGATTTAGAACTAATCGATGACTGGTTAAATGAAAACAAAGCAACTCTAGTAAAAATACCTAATAAAGGTATTGAGTTAAAAGTGATAACTGATAAAACGCTCTTGTTGGAAAAATTAAAATTCTTATCCATTGAAAATAGGGTTTTATCTGAAAGAGAAAGAGTAAGATATATTGTTTTAGAATTATTGATGTCAGAAAAAGAGCTTACAATTGAAGACATCAGCAACCGATTATATCTAAGTAAGAATACAGTGATAAAGATACTGAAAGATGTGAAGAGATATTTAAAAGATAACAAATTGCAAACTGAAAAAGTATATGGAAAAGGAATAAGAATTGTTGGTAATGAGGTGGACAAAAGAAGTCTTTTATTAGAACTATTTTTAGAAACCTTAAGTATTAATAATATTATCTTAACTGTTAAAAACAAATCCAATTATAAAGAATTAATAAATTTATGGGAGAACAATTATAGGATATTAAGTATTGATGAAGTAGAACAAATATTTGATATATTGAAAGATATAGAAGAAACCCATAGCTTTTATTTAACAGATATAGCACTTACAAGATTAGTTTTTTATCTTACGATATCAATCAATCGTATAAAAAATAATCATATAATCATAAAACAAAGAAAACAGATAAGAGAACTTAAGGAATATAAAATAGCGAATATAATCGCTGATAAACTGAAAATATATAATGCTGTATTTACTGAAGAAGAAGTAGATGAAATAGCAGCTTATATTATAGAATCAAAATCCTATAATACTATTAATGATTTAAAAAGTATGAATTTCTCACAAGTATTCAATAAAGAAATCATTAACTGTACACAGCATATTATAAGATATTTTGAAAAAGAGCTAAAGGTAGATTTTCATACAGATACTCAATTAATTAATGGGTTAGCTCTTCATCTGAAATCTGCATTAAATAGGCTTAAGAATAACAAACAGATAGTTAATAAATATATTGATTCAATAAAAGAAAAATATCCTTTGGTTTTTCAAATAGCTAGAGAAAGCATTTATTATCTAGAAAAAGCTTATGATATTAAGATTAATGATGATGAAATTGGCTATATAACTCTTCATATCAGGGCAGCCTATGAAAGATTATCAGATAAAGGATTTTCAGCTTCAGCCTTGGTAATATGTACAGAAGGCGTATCAATACTTAGTATGTTAACCACTAAGCTAAAAAAGGTATTACCAGAACTTAATATTATAGAAACCTGTTCAATCTATGATTATGAGAAATACAAAAATAAAATTGATGTCGTAATTACAACTAATGAATTTAAATTGAGTAATGTTGATGTCATTAAAGTAAGTCCATTCTTGGAAAATAATGAAATATTTGATATAAGAAATTTCATTATAAGATTAAATAAATTCAAGCAAATATACAAGTATAGTATAAGTGACAGGGTATTAGGAGGGAAGATTGTCATGTTAAAAGATGTATTGAATGAAGAAGTTGTTGAACTAGGAGTTGCCGCAGATAATTGGGAAGAAGCTATTATGAAGGCTGGAGAACCTCTTGTAAAACAAGGAAATGTAGAACAAGCCTATATTGATAATATGATTCAAGCAGTAAAAGATTTGGGACCATATATTGTTATTATGCCAGGTGTAGCTTTTGCACATGCAAGACCAGATGAAAATGTAAAATCTACTTGTATGAGTATGATAACTCTAAAAGAACCAGTCAATTTTGGTAGTGAACAAAACGATCCAGTAAGTATAGTATTTGCTTTTGCAGCACCTAATAGTAATGAGCATATGGTTGCATTACAAGATTTAGCTAGATTCTTATCTGTGGAAGAGAATATTGAACTATTAAAGAATGTCAATGATAAAGAAGTTATACTAGATAAATTATTAAACGAAGAAACAGTATAACATAATATAAATCAAGTTATACGATGCAAGGGGGTGAAATTAATGGCAAGAATCAAAGTTTTAGCAGTTTGTGGTTTTGGAGTTGGTACAAGCTTAATACTTAAAATGAATATTGAAAAAGTCCTTAAGCAAAATGGAATTGATGCTGAAGTAACTAATGCTGATATTACTACTGCTACAGGAATCAACGCAGATGTTATTTTTACTTCTAAAGAGTTGTATTCACAACTTCAAGGAAAATCAAAAGCTCCACTTATTCAAATCGATAATTTTATGAGTAATAAAGAAATTGAAGAAAAAGGAATGCCAGTAATAAAAGGACTAATGTAATTTAGTTTAAAAACCATAGTTTAATTCTTTAACACAATATTTCGGTATAGTCTTAACTTATGTTGTGTTAGAGAATTAATAAATGGAGTTACTAAATAACTAAGTAAGTAATATGTCTCTAAAATAAAATAATAATAAAAGGAGGAGTTACATAATGTCAGTTATTAATTATTTAACTTCAAACATTTTCAAGCAACCATCTTTGTTTTTAGGTGTAGTAGCATTAATTGGTTTATTACTTCAAAGGAAAAGTTTTGGTGAAGTAATAAAAGGAACATTTAAAACTATTATTGGAGTAATTATTTTATTCAAAGGGGTTAACATTATTGGAGATGCTGTTTCTCCACTTTCAGGAGCATTTTCCACATTGTATGATCTACCTGCAAGTAATCAGTTTAATCCAGAAGGTTGGCTCAATTTCTTAGGTGACTATGGTACAACTATAGGTTTAGTAATAGTATTTGCCTTCGCAATTAACTTATTAGTAGCTAGAATCTCTCCAATAAAAAATATCTTCTTAACAGGGCATATATTCTTCTGGATGTCATATATCTTCGTAGCTGTTGGTGTTGAAGCAGGATTAACTGGTACAGCACTTACAATATTTGCAACTTTATTCTTAGCATTATATATCATTGTTGTTCCAGCATTATTAAGACCTTTTGTAAAAAAAGTTACAGGTTCGGATGATTTCACTATCGGACATAGTGCTTCACTATACTGTTTACTTGGTGCAGGTATTGGTAAATTAGTTGGAAACAAAGAAAAATCTACTGAAGATCTTAAAATCCCTAAAGCATTTGAATTTTTTAGAGATACAACAATTGCAACATCATTAATAGTATTTGCAACTTATATTGTAGTCGGGTTAATTATTGGTCCAGATGCGAGAGTTAGTATATTCGGTGGTGCAATAGGTAGTCTTAATACAATTGGTGGTATGCAATACGATTTATTTACATTTAGTTTAATGGCAGGTTTAACATTTGGAGCAGGTTTAACAATACTTTTAACTGGTGTAAGATTAATGCTTGGTGAAATCATTCCTGCATTTAAAGGTATTTCTGATAAACTTATTCCAAACTCAATACCAGCACTTGATATTCCAATGGTATTTCCATTTGCACCAAATGCATTGTTGATTGGATTTATTGTAAGTATGGCAACAAGTATACTAACGATAGTCGTACTAGCATCAACAGGATTATTAACATATGCTGTAATACCATTGACAGTTG
This sequence comes from Vallitalea sediminicola, assembly GCF_054408565.1. NCBI lineage: Bacteria > Bacillati > Bacillota > Clostridia > Lachnospirales > Vallitaleaceae > Vallitalea > Vallitalea sediminicola. The sequence goes on along the minus strand of NZ_BTPT01000038.1, from coordinate 31,501 downwards.
CTTGTTTCTTTGATGTAGCTCCAGGTGCTATCTTTGCTAATGCAACAGGTGGACGAAGAGGAGCAGTCATAGCTAGTATAGTAAGTGGTGTCTTGATGGTATTGTTAGTAACAGTTTCCATTCCTGTAGTGTTCAATACAGTAGCTGGATTCAACCAGTTATTTGGTGGTAATGACTTCTCATTATGGTCAGTTATTGGTTCGTTGATAGGTAAATTGTTCTAATAAAATCCATAAAAATTTTGTAGTATGTAATATTGTATTGATTGATACACATGATAATATAACTTGAGTACTATCATGTGTATCATTTTAAAAATATGAAATATATAAGTTGAATTAAATAATTTAAAAAGTTGGTGAAATTATGAAATTAGGTATACATTTATCTACTTTTACTAATGAATGGGATGAAGATATTTTTAGATACATAAGAAAGGTAAAAGAATATGGTTATGATGGAGTGGAATTTCCACTGATGGATCCAGATAATTTTAAGGTAGATAAAGCTAAAAAATTGTTGAACGAGTATTCTTTAGAATGTACATGTGGAACGGGTATGAATCCTCAGAGAGATATTTCTGCAGAAGATAGTGTGATTAATGAAAACGGAATCAATCATTTAAAAAAATGTTTAGATATATGTAGTGAATTGGAGACAGATTGCCTTGGAGGTGTTTTGTATGCGCCTTGGGGTACTTGTATGAGTAGAGAAGTAGGAAAAGATAATATTAAAAGAAGTATAGAAAATTTATCAAGAATTGGTGATTATGCAAAAGAAAAGGGTGTTGTACTAGCTCTTGAGATGATTAATAGATATGAAACATATGTAATCAATTCAGTTGAAGACGGATTAGCATTCATAAATGAAATAGATAACGAGAATGTTAAACTTCATTTTGATACTTTTCATGCTAACATTGAAGAAAAATCTATGAAGAATGCTTTAATCAAGGGCGGAAAGAATATATATCATATTCATTTCTGTGAGAACGATAGAGGCGCACCGGGTACAGGACTGATAAATTGGCAACAAGTAAAAGAAGGAATAGAGTCAATTAAATATAATAGATGGATTACATTAGAAAATTTTGTTGTGCCTAACTGTGGAGTTGGAAATGACGTCTTCATATGGCGTAATATAGATGAAAGTGGCATTATTGTTGCTGAAAAAGGGATAAAATTCATGAGACAGTTATTTGAAATATAAAGGAGGAGTAATATGTTGAATTCAAAGCAAATACAAGAATTGTTGATAAAAATAGCAGATATGTTTATTGAAAAACAAGATGAATTATCTAAGTTAGATGCAATTATTGGTGATGGTGACCATGGAGTTACTATGGCTCGAGGTGCTAAAGCAGCTAAGGAAAAAGTTTTAGCTTTAGAGGAAGGGTCTTGTAGAGAGTATTTTAAAACATATGGTCGTACGTTGATATCTACATTAGGTGGAGCAATGGGACCTCTATATGGAAGTATATTTCTTGAGATATCAAAAGCTTGTAAAGGTAAAGAAACAGTTTCATTAGGTGAATTCTCAGAAGGATTCAATAATGGTATGTTAAAGGTTATGGAGTTAGGTGGTGCTAAAGTAGGAGATAAGACAATGATAGATTCCATACATCCTACGGTAGAAGCACTTGGAAAAGCTAAGAACGAAGGGAAAAATTTAGTAGATGGTTTTGAAATAGCTGTCAGTGCAGCAAAAGAAGGGGTTAATAATACAATTCCTTTGATTGCAAGAAGAGGACGTTCTAGGTATCTACAAGAAAAAGCTATTGGTCATCAAGATGCAGGTGCTACATCTTTTAGTTATCTAATTAAAACGATATATGAATATTTGAAAGATATGAAATAGTAGGAGGGATATTATGATAGTTAAAAAGATTATTAATAATCCAGATAATATTGTTAGTGATACAATTGAGGGTTTTGTAAAAGCCTATGAAGATAAGATCGAAAAATTACCTAATAGTAATGTCGTAATAAGAAAAAAGATTGAAAAGGATAAAGTAAGTGTCATCATTGGTAATGGTTCAGGGCATGAACCAGCTTGTATAGGATTTGTTGGAGAAAACATGTTGACAGCTAATGCATATGGTGGAGTATTTGCTGCTCCAAGTCCCGATACATTATATGATGCTATAGAAGCATCAGAGAATGGTAAGGGAGTATGTGTTTTGATATCTAACCATGCTGGTGATGTTATCAATTCAAAAATGGCTATAGATATGGCAGAGGACGATGATATATTATGCAAAGGTGTAATATTATATGATGATATAGCTTCTGCTCCAAAAGAAGAAGAAACTGAAAGAAGAGGCACAGCAGGAACACTATTCAACTATAAAATTACCAGCTCTTATGCTGCAGATGGTCATGAGCTGGAAGAAGTAGCAAAAATGGCAGAAATGGTAAGAGATAATACTAGAACATTAACAGTAGCAACTGTACCTGGAACATCACCTGTTACTGGATATAAGATGTTTGAAATAGCTGATGATGAAATAGAAATAGGTATGGGCGTTCATGGAGAAGCAGCAGCACATACTATGAAGATAGGTACAGCAGAAGAGATTGCAAAAGTTATGTGTAAAAAATTAATTGAAGATAAACCTTATGAAAAAGGTGATGAAGTAGCTGTATTAGTCAATGGATGTGGACAAACTACTTACATGGAATTATTAATATTCTATAATGAAGTAGAGAAAATATTATCTAAATCTGGAATAAAAACTTATAAACCTGCTATTGGCAATTATATTACTACTCAAGAGATGGGTGGAATAGCATTAGCTTTTTGTAAACTTGATGAAGAAATGAAGAAACAGTGGTCAAAAACAACTGATGCACCTGGTTTTCATATATAAAGGAGGATTCATATGCAGTTATTACCTATGAAAGAGCTTTTATTGGAAGCTAAGGCTAATAACTCAGCTGTTGCAGCGATAAACGTTAGTAATATGGAAACAATAACTGGGTTATTAGAAACAGCACAGAAAATGGAATCATCTATTATCTTACAGATATCACCAATGCAGATTCAAGCACAGAAAATAACTTATGCTAAGATAGTGGAAATGATAAAACTTTTTGGTAGAGATTATGACATAAAGGGTTCCATACATGTGGATCATGCTGTTGAAGTTGAAGATTGTTATAAGGCTATTGATGCTGGTTTTACCTCGGTAATGTACGATGGTTCAATAGTTGACTTTGATACTAATATAGAAAACACATTAAAAGTTGTTAATTATGCTAAGGGAAAAAATGTTACAGTAGAAGCAGAATTAGGAAAAGTTGGTGGTGTAGAGGCTTCTGATAGTAGTGAAGAAGGTTACATGACTGACCCTGACGAAGTAGAAATATTTGTAAGCAGGACTGGTGTGGATTGTCTGGCTGTAGCTATAGGAAATGCTCATGGACAATATAAATCCAAACCAAAACTAGATTTTGATAGATTAAGTGCAATATATGAAAAAGCAGGTATACCTTTGGTTCTCCATGGTGGTACAGGAATACCTGATGCTGATATAAAAAAGGCAATTTCAAGAGGAATTAGGAAAGTTAATATATTTACAGAAGTAGATAGAGCTTTTGTTAAAGGTTTTGTAGATGCTTATACAAATAATAAAAACATATATATGATGAATGCTCAAGAACAAGCAAGACAATGTATGATGAGAGAGATTGAAAAGAAACTCCGTATTTGCAAAAATGTAGAGGAGGAATAGATATGAGAATTGGTTTGATTTCAGTAGGATTCCCTAATTTTAGATATGATATTGCTAATGAATATTTACAGAAATCTCTAGAAAAACTGGATAACAGCAATTACGAAATCTTATGTTGTGGTAAGACACTTATTGATGAACAAGAAATCTACAGCGAATTATCTAATCTAAAACAAAAGAATATAGATTTATTGATTTTACAATGCGGTACATATTCTTATGGTAGCTGCATGATGAAGATAGTTGAATTATTTGAACATACACCACTATTGATGTGGGGATTCCCTGAACCTGTTATAGAAGGATTTTACGGACTTCCACTTAATTCTTTGTGTGGGCTTAATATGTATGGCAGTTTTTTAGAAAAAGTAGACAAGAAATATAGTTATGTTTATGGAAACGTAGAAGATGAGGCTACTTATAACAAAGTAATAAATACAATTAGAGCTATTGAAATAAAGATGAAGATGAAAGAAAGTAAATTCTGTATTATTGGAGGAAGAGTACCAGGATTTTATTTATCCAATGTTGATGAAGTAAGGTTTCGTCATGAGATAGGTCCTGAGATCGTATATTATTCTCTAGCATCATTAATACAGGATGTAAAAAACATCTCATCCAAACGAGTTGAAAAAGAAATAGAAGTAATGGTAGGAGAACCTGCCAAAGTTACTACAACTAATGAAATGCTAGAAAAATCAGCAAGAATATATCTAGCGATACAAGATTACAAAGAAAAAAATAATATAGATGGTTTTACTATTAAATGCTGGCCTGAATTTCAAGAATTAATGGGTTGTAGTGTTTGTGGTGTTGTTTCAAGACTTAATAATATTGGAGTAGCTACTTCATGTGAAGGTGATATAACAGGGCTTGCAACAATGTATATACAAAATCTTATTACAAAAGCCCCATGCTTTTTCGCTGATCTAGTTAATATAAATGAAAAAGGTGTTGCAAAAGCTTGGCACTGTGGACCAGCTCCATTATCTTTAGCAAGAGATAAAGAAACAACCGAGTACTTGGAACATCCAACTATCAAACAAGGAATGGGATTCGCAGTTCAGTTCAAGATGAAACTTGGAAAACTTACAATGATGAAATTAAAAGAAGCTAAAAATAAATACAAGATGTTCATGGCTACAGGTGAAGGAATTGAAGAAGATAGGGAATTAGTGGCTAATCAAGCAGATATAAGATTTGATGCACCTATAAGTAAAGTATTAGATACAATAATGACTAATGGAATTGAACATCATTATGCTATTGTTTATAGTGAAATAAAAGATATATTAATAGAAACTTGTAAATGGATGGGAATAGAAGTAATAGATTGCTAGGAGGGCATTAATATGGATAGAGATGACTTTATTTATGCAGCTGGGTATTATCCGTTAATGCATGATAAAGAAGATTGGGACAGGGATCTTAAGTTAATGAAAGATTCTGGTATCAATATGATACGAACTGCTGAACTTTTTAATACATGGGATAGAATAGAACCTGAGAAGGGTAAATTCAACTTTGAGTTTTTAGACGAATTTTTTGACTTATGCCTTAAGTATGATATAAAGATTCTGCTTGGAACAGGAACAGCATCACCACCCTATTGGTTACATGAATTATATCCAGATGTAAATATACTTAATAATCATGGAGAGCAATATCCTAATAACGTGTCTTATACTTGGGCATGTATAGATAATCCTGGATATATAAGTGAAGTAGATAGATATTTAACTGTATTAATCAATAGATATAAAGATCATGATGCATTATATGCTTATCAGATTCATAATGAAGTAAGTTTCCCTTTTATGCCGTTAAAAGAGGGAGATATAGATATATATTGCTATTGTAATCATACTAAGAAGAATTTTAGGAAATGGATAGAAAACAAATATAAAACCTTAGAGAAATTGAATTATGCATATAGATGGGGAGCAACCAATACTTGCCATACTTCATGGGAACAAGTTGAACCTCCAAAAACAAAACCAACTAGTTGGTCAAGTGTTACTAGATGGTTGGATTTTCGTTTATTCTGGATGGATAATTTTGTGAAATTCATTAGTTGGCAGAATGATATCATAAAACAATACGATACTAAGCATCTGACTACTACAAATATTTTCTTCTTGAAATCTCAAGATCCTCTAGGTGTCTTAACAGCTCTTGATCAATTTGAAATGGCAAAAGTTGTAGATATAGTTGGATATGATTTATACCCTGGTAGTGGGAATAAACTAGAGAAGAAACCTGAATTTTCATCCATGTTCTTGGATATGGCAAAAAGTACATCAAAACCATTAGGAAAAGATTACTGGTTGTTAGAGACTGAAAGCGGTCCTATCAATGGCTGGGTTTTAGGACCAAGTAGAAATGTAAAAGGTTTTGATTTAATAAGAAATGTATTTGAAGCAGTAGGACATGATGCTAAGTTGACATTATATCAAGGATGGCGGGAATGGGATTTCCAACCGCTACATTGGGGAGCTATCGTTGATTTGGATGGTGGCAAAACAGAAAGAACAGTTGCAGCCAAAAAGATAGGTAATGTTCTTAATGAATATGGAAAATCTTTTGTGAAATCTAGTAATAATAAGGGCGAAATAGCGATATTAATCTCAAAAGAAAATGCTATTGTCCTAAATGGTATGGGACAAGAGGATTTCTTAATAAAAGCTTTAAGAGGTGCATATACAACCTTCTGGGAAAAAGGTTACAATATAGAATTTGTTAATGAAGATTTGGTAAAAAATGGCTATGCTGATAAGTATCCTGTTCTATATATGCCTTTCATGTCTGTTGTAGATGATAAATTAGCTGAGGGATTGGATATGTATGTTAATCAAGGTGGTACACTAATAGGAACAGCTAGATGTGGAATGTTAGGTCAGTATGGATGGTACAATCATAAAATACCTTGCTATAACTTAAATGATGTATTTGGTGTTGAAGCAATAGAAATAGAAGCAGGAATCAATCCTAATGTGTCCTATGATATGAAAAACTATACTGGATATTGGCACAAGGAAATTTTACAGATAAATGATAAAAATGTGGATATACTGGCAAGATTCAATGATGATAAACCAGCAGTGACAATTAATAATTATGGAAAAGGTCAAGCAGTATATTTTGCTACTCATCCAGATGTGGCTTATTTAGAAGAGAAATCATATCTATTATGGGATATTATAGATGATATTCTATTACCAAAAGGATTAGGTCCTAAGATTAGTGTAGATTACACTAATAGAAGTGTTAAAGAAATTGATGTACACTATTTAGAAAATGATAGAGAAGAATATTTAATTATTACAAACTATGTCAACAAAAAACATTCTGGATTCTTTATTAATGGCAAAAAATATGTTAGAATTGCTATGAAAACTGATAGACAATATCATAGAGCAATTGATATAATGACTGAAGAAACCATTGATGTGCAAAATGAAAATGATAGTATATTAATTGAAACAAAAATATTAAAAGATCAAGTTAAGATAATAAAATTATTCTGATTATCTTGTATCAAATGTCATGGGGACGTTTAGGTTTTCATAAATTGCATTTAGTTTATGATACTTGGACGTTTCCTTGCTATAATCATTTGGTTCAAGAAACGTCTATATGGTATAAAAAATTTAGAAGGATGGTGATTGTAAATGAGAGATTTACATAAAATAAAATGCTTTTTGTTAGATATGGATGGTACTTTCTATCTAGGGGATGAACTTATAGATGGTTCTATGGATTTCTTGAAGATTCTTGAGAAACAGGATAAAGAATTTCTTTTTTTAACTAATAATTCATCTAAGAATAGAATGGCATATGTAGAAAAATTAAAGAGATTAGGTTGTGACGTGGAACCTGATAAAGTATTTACCTCTGGAGAAGCTACAACAATTTATTTACAGAATGAAAAACCTGAAGCTACTGTATTTTTGCTTGGTACGCCTCTTTTAGAAGAAGAATTCATTAATGCAGGGTTTAAGCTGGTAAAAGGAATAAATGAATCTCCAGATTATGTTGTGTTAGGGTTTGATACTACCCTTACATACGAAAAATTATGGATAGCATGTGATTATATAAGAGATGGAGTAACATATATTGCTACGCATCCTGATTATAATTGTCCTCTTGCGGGAGGAAAATTTATGCCAGATGCAGGTGCAATGATAGATTTTATTGCCGCTTCAACTGGTAAAAGACCACACGTAATTGGAAAACCAAATGCTGATATCATTAATGTTATCTGTGATAAATATGGTTACAATAGAGAAGAAATAGCTATGGTTGGTGACAGATTATATACTGATATAAAAACAGGAATTAATGCTGATATTGCTACAGCGGTAGTTTTGTCTGGAGAAACAACTATTAGGGAATATGAAAAATCAGATATTATTGCTGATTTTGTGTATCCTTCTTTAAAAGAATTAGGGGAAGACTTGTAAAAAAAATAATAAATAGTAGGTGGCATAATTATATATTGCCACCTTTACATTAGTTAGTAATATGTTATCTCAATAATCTCAACAGGATAATTATTCTCGATAAAATCTACAACATTATAATAGATTTGTTCATTGGTTTGATTATTATTGCTAACTATTGACAATCCTAGTATACTTTTATTTAATATATCATTATCTGCTACTTCAGCGATACTCACATTAAATTTATTATGAGTTTTATGAATAATACTTTTTATTACGCTACGCTTGTCCTTTAATGAATATGAATCAAATATTATTATAGTTATAGTTACTGTTTTTACATTCATTAATCTCACCTTTAACATTTTCGCTTGATTTGATTTTGTATGTCTTTTAATTATTTAGATGTGAAATTATCTGACCATTATGGATTACATAGCTTAAATCAGTTAATCCTTCTATGTTTTCTAAGGGATTTTCTTTGCAAATTATCAGATCAGCTATTTTACCTTGATCTATTGAACCTAATTTTTTTTCAATATTACATGATTTTGCTGCATTGATTGTAGCAGACCTAATAATATCAATATTTGACATACCTGCTTCTTTGTATGAAATTACCTCTGTTATAGGGAATTTATCATCAAAATTAATATCAAATCCATCATAATCTGTTCCAAATACTACAGTTCCACCAGCATTATAGAATCTTCTAAGATTATCTATAGCTATATCATAACAATCAAGGGTATATTTATTACTGACACCTTTCCATAGTTCCATAGTTGGTATCCAAGTGACTCCTTTATCAATAAGTGCTTTTATATCATCATCACTTACATTTCCTATAATCATATGAGCTATTTCATCTACATTTCCATCTAATACTAGGGGTATATTGTAAGAGTTGGTTACGTGGGCAGTAACTTTCAAATTATTTGCATGAGCTGTTTTTGTAATAGCTTTGATTTCATCCAATTCTAGCATATTGTATGTTTTACGGTTAATATAGTCTTCTATACTTATTTTGATTACATCAACACCCAAAGGTACGTGATGTTCAACAGATTCAATAGCTTCGGTAATTGAATCAATAAAATAGTGCCCATATCCATTTGGTTTTGTTATTATTGGAGTAGAGGTAAGAAGAGTACAATTATTATTGTCACTATTCAATTCTGATTTCACATTTGTTAGAGTACAATTATCAAAATCATTTAAAGTTCTAACAGCTGTTACACCATATTTTACCCATTTTTGTAACTGAATATAATCATCACTACTACATAAATGAACATGAGTATTGATAAAACCAGGTAAAATATATTGGTTATTAATGTCTAATGTTTCTTTGAAGAGGTACTTCTTACTATTATCAAATACTACGTCGATTATTTTATTGTTATTAATAACAATAGTACCGTTTTCTTGAATAGTGCCACTGTTTACGTCCAAAATGGAACAATTAGTAATTCCTAAATCAAAAACTGTTTTTTCACTTTTAGTACAACCCACAAGTAGAAATAATAAAAATATAACTAATGATAAAACTCTTTTCACTTAATCCCCTCCAATAAATTTATAAGAATTATGTCTTTATTAAATTGAAAGTAGATATATTGTTTTTATATAAGTTTATAAATTAAGTAGTTATATAACTATATATTTATTGTAATAATATAATATCATATACTGGATATATTATCAAAGTATAATAAAAATTATATTTTAAAATTAAGAGTTTTCTATTGACATTTATTAAAATAATAATATAATATAGTATAACTTAATACCCTGAAAGACATAGAAAAGAAGAGTAGGTAATGGATTATTTTACAGAGAACCCATGTAGCTGAGAATGGGCATTTATGAATATACTGAACATGGTCTTGGAGTTGCGCACCGATACAGTAGTTTAGGCTGCGACGGGATCGCCCGTTATAGCGATAAAGTATAACTTAGGTCATTTCCTAAGCGTACTTGATGAGATCTGTATTGTGAAATACAGATAAACTGGGGTGGTACCACGATTATGCATTTTAAGCATTCGTCCCCGGAAATAAATATTTCCGGGAGGTGAGCGCTTTTTTATTTACCCTAATACAGATTAACAGTTAACTGTTCTATACCATTACAAGTAGAGATAGTCGTTTTTTGTTAATAAGTTAATAGTTAACAATATTAAAATAGAAAGAGGTAATAAGATGAATGTAATAATTAGTGGTGCATGGGTTTATGCAAATGGTTCGTTACACATAGGGCATGTGGCTTCACTTATATCAGGTGATGTCATTGCTAGATATTATAGACAAAAAGGTGATAAGGTATGTTATGTTTCGGGTAGTGATTGTTATGGAACTCCAATTACAATCAAAGCAAAGAAAGAAGGTAAATCTCCACTAGAAATAGCTGAATTTTATCATAGCGAATTTGTGGATTGCTTTAATGCTCTTGGATTCTCATATGATTATTATGGTAAAACCACGAGTGATGAACACAATGAATTTATTAAGGATTTTCATAGCAAATTATATAAGAGTTCAAGCATTATTGAAAAGAGAGTACAACAAGCATACTGTGTTAATTGTGAAGAATATCTACCAGATAGATTCGTTGAAGGTAGTTGTCCTGAATGTGGAGAGATAACAAGAGGTGACCAATGTGATGCTTGTGGAAGAGTACTTGAACCAGAGATATTAATTAATGGTACTTGTGCAGTATGTGGTAAAAAAATTGGTTTCAGAGAATCCACACATCTGTATTTGAAATTATCAGATTTTGAATCCGACTTAAGAAAACTAGTTAATGAGTCTAAATATTGGAGGAAAAACGCAATAGATTTTACTAATCGTTATTTAGATGAAGGTCTTAGAGATAAAGCTTTGACACGTGATTTAAGCTGGGGTGTTGAAGTTCCAAGAGAAGGATACAGTGACAAGAAAATATATATATGGGCTGAGAATGTACTTGGTTATTTATCTTCTAGCAAGGTAGCGATACAATCCAATAAAGATTTTAACGATTTTTGGAAAGATGAAAAAGCTCTGCATTATTACGTACACGGTAAAGATAATATACCATTTCATACTATAATACTTCCATCATTGTTATTAGCTAATGGAGAAAATTATCATCTTCCAGATAGAATTATTTCAAGTGAATACTTAACACTAGAACATAAAAAAATATCAACAAGTAAAGATTATGCTGTTTGGATAAAAGACATCGTTAATCGTTATGATCCAGATACTATAAGATATTTTCTTATTGCTAATGGTCCGGAAAAAAGGGATACAGATTTTTCCTTCAGGGAGTTGATTAATCGGCATAATGGAGAACTATTAGGTACTTATGGTAATTTCATTAATCGTACAATTGTTTTTATAGAGAAATATTTTAATAATGAAATACCTAATGGTAGTTTTGATGAGAATATAGAGGTACAGTTAAAGAATATATATAAGACTACTGGGGAAAACATAGAGATAGGAAATCTGAGAGCAGGGTTAGAAGAAATATTCAATCTACTTAGAAGTGCCAATAAATATTTTGATACAAATAAACCTTGGGAAACTAGAACAACAGATATAAAAGAGTGTGAAAATACTATATATAACTGTATTCAGATTATAGCTAATACAGCAGTATTGTTAGAACCATTTATACCTTTTTCATCTAATAAGGTTATAAAATGGCTGGGAATCGATGACAGATGGGAATTAAAATTGATTGAAAGTGGAAAAAGCATTAATAGTATTGATAAGTTATTTGAAAGAATAGATAAAAAAATTATAGATGAAGAACTTGAAAAGTTAAATATCAACTAATTATCAATAGTTTTAATACTATATCTCTGAATGCATTTAAATACAAAATAATATAGGTATGTATATATAAAATGATTTATTATATTATTGACATAAATTGTCCAAGAGAGTATATTGAAGTTATCATGATTTAATAACTAATATAATTACATGGAGGTAAAATTTATGAAAGTACAATTCTTAGGAACAGCGGCTGCTGAAGGCATACCTGCACTATTTTGTAATTGCCCAATATGTATGGAATCTAAAAGACTTGGGGGAAAGAATATCAGAAAACGTTCAAGTATCATTATTGATGATAAGATAGTCATTGACTTCACTAATGATGTTATGCATCATGTTCATACATATGGAATAGATTATTCAAGATTAGAATATCTTTTGATTACACATTCTCATAGTGATCATTTCAATTATTATGATTTAGAATTTAAATTACCAGGTTATAGAAATGAGGGTAATCCCAAATTAAATATTTATGCTAACAAAACATGTTTAGATATATTAGATCAGTTTGAGGATTTTTCAGGGGATATTGATGAACATTTTACACTTAATAGAGCTGAACCTTTCAAATCATTTTTTATAGAAGATTATAAAATTACACCATTATCTGCTAGACATAGAACTATGTATGATGAAGAAGAGTGTCTAATATATATAATCGAACATGATGGTAAAAGAATGTTATACGGGCTGGATTCAGCTTATTATTTTGATGATGTTATTGATTATATAACCAAACTTTATTTCGATTTAGTTATTTTAGATTGTACATGTGGTTTTGGTGAAACCAATGAAAATTCAACTCATATGTGTTTAAAGGATAATGAACAGATTGTACATATTTTAAGAGAAAATACTGCAGTAGATGAAAAAAGTACCGTTATCTCTCAACATTTTTCACATAATGGTCTTGTTGTTTATGATAGAGATAAAGACACATTCAAGAAAAAGGGATTAATGATGGCTTATGATGGAATGGTAGTAGAAGTTTAATATTGGTTTATAAATAAGAATAAGAATTGTATAATAATTTTTATTCTTATTTATATGCATCTTTTATTTAAAGCTTATCAGAGGTTAACTGTCTATATTGTTTTGGAGATAGTCCAGTTTGTTTTTTGAAGACTAGAGAAAAATAGTATGGGGTACTAAATCCAACTAGTTCAGATATTAATTTGATACTTTCATTATTAATAGTTAACAACTCCTTAGCTCTTTCAATTCGTAGTCTATTTATATACTCCATAGGGGAGAGACCGAATGTACTTGTGAATAACCTTATCAAGTAATTAGGATGGAGATTCATATAATCAGCAAGTTCATTAATGGTAATCTTGGTGTGAAGATTTTCTTCTATAAAATCTAATAGGAGATTAAGCTTGGTATCTGTTGCTTGCGTCTTCAAAGTTATTTCATTGTTACATATCTCTGAAAAGTATGTTGATAAAAGTTGCATAAGAGTTGCCTGAGCATTCAGTGGTGAAAAAGGATTATCACTATTATAATAAGCAGTTAAGTCCTCAAAAAGTGAAATGATTTTTTGGGGATTTTTTATTGTTTTCATATATGGGATATCTAAGAAATCTGATATGGTAATTGAACCAATATATGCATTAAAATGACACCAGTGTTTGGTATAAGTTTTTGGGCTTATTGTTGAATAACCATGTGTACAGCCTTCAGGTATAAACATCATATCTCCAGGTTTTGGATAATATGCAACACCATCAATGTATATAACACCATCACCTTTTTCGATAAAATATATTTTACAATAACCTAGATTAGATTGAGTATCCTTCCAAGTTAGTGGAACTTGATTGTAAGCTGATATTATTAAATTAACCCTGAGATAAGACATATATTTTGAAATCATTTTATCTTGTGATTTTGACATTTTATTCTCCTTATTGACTAATTAAAAATATTATAAAAATAGGTTAGTATTTTATATTTATATTATATCACAGACTAATTAAAATATAAATATATAGTGCGAAAGGAGAAAATGTATGAGACAAATAAAAGATTATATTAAAGATATTGAAAAGGTCATTAACGAAGGACCGTATAAAGATACGTGGGAGTCACTTGGAGAATATAAAGAACCCAAATGGTATAAGGATGCGAAATTCGGTATTTTCATTCACTGGGGAGTTTATTCAGTACCAGCTTATGGTAATGAATGGTATCCAAGAAATATGTATATAAAAGGGTCAAAAGAATATGAGCATCATATAAAGACTTATGGTCAACATAAAAACTTTGGGTATAAAGATTTTATACCAATGTTCAAAGGTGAAAAATTCGATGCTGATAAATGGATGGAGCTTTTTGCAGATGCTGGTGCTAAATATGTTATGCCAGTTGCAGAACATCATGATGGATTCCAGATGTATGATAGTGAATTGTCTGAGTTCAATGCAATGAAAATGGGTCCTCAGAAAGATATATTAGGTGCATTAAAAAAAGCTGCAGAAGAGAAAGATATAGTTTTTACTGCATCCAGCCATAGAGCTGAGAATTATTGGTTTATGTCAGGACTCAGAGATTTTGATTCTGGTTTACAAGATACACAGTTTCAAGAGCCTTATGGTCATGCTGTAAAACTATTTGAAAATGAAGAACTACATGAGACTACTCATAATATTCATAGTAAAGGACCATCAACTGACCACTTGAAGAATTGGCTTGTTAGAACTTGTGAACTTGTAGATAAGTACCAACCAAAAGTTGTATGGTTTGATTGGTGGATTCAAAATTTAGCGTTTAAACCATATCTAAAGAAATTTGCAGCTTATTACTATAATAGGGCTGTAGAATGGGGAGAAGAAGTGGCTATCAATTATAAATTTGATGCTTATGCTAAAGGAACTGCCATATTTGATGTTGAGAGAGGTCAATTAGCTTCTATAAGACCTAGATTATGGCAGACAGATACAGCAATAGCTACAAATTCTTGGGGATATACTGAAAACAATAATTTCAAGACACCTGAATCGGTAGTATGTGATCTTGTAGATATTGTTAGTAAAAATGGTTGTCTATTACTTAATATTGGTCCAAAATCTGATGGGACAATAACAAAAGAAGAAGAAAATGTATTAAGATGTATTGGTAAATGGTTAAGAATAAATGGTGAATCAATCTATAATACAGAATATTGGAGTACTTTTGGTGAAGGACCAACAGAAATTATTGAAGGTGCTTTCAATGATGAAAAGCGTTCATCCTTTACAAGTGAGGATATAAGATTTACATACAATGCACCTTATATTTATGCTAATGTATTAAGATGGCCTGATAATAATGAAGTGGTCATTAAATCATTGCAAAAAGGTAGTAAATATTTTGCAGGGGATATAATTGATGTTAAGATTCTAGGCTATGATGATGGTTTGAATTATGAACTGAACGAAAATGGATTAATAGTGTCAATTGATAAGACTATAAATACAACTTATCCAGTATGTATTAAGATAAAGATTAATTAAATTTAAAATCTATTGATTATATTAATTAAATATGTTACCATATACTCGAATATAAAATTGAATATTGGCTAGGGGGGCTAGTATAGCTAGCTGAGATAAAGAACGATATTCTTTGACCCTTGACCTGATCTGGTTCGTACCAGCGGAGGGAAGCTTATCGTAATATTAATTAATATAATGGTAGTAAGGCAATCCTCGGATTGCCTTTTTGTTATTTATAGGTTTGCTTCGCCAATAAACCGTCATTAATATATTTGATTATCTTATCAATAAGTTAATTGATTATTATGGAAAGGAAATGATTACATGAAATTTGAAACTAGAGAATTAGCTTTATCTGGTGTACTTATTGCGCTAGGTGTTGTACTAAGCCCGTATCATATTCCTATTGGTGCTTCAAAATGTTTTCCATGGCAACATCTAATCAATGTAATTTCTGCAATACTATTAGGACCTGTATACGCAGTACTTAATGCAATAGTTATATCCACACTAAGAAATATCTTTGCTATGGGAACATTATTAGCATTTCCAGGAAGTATTTTTGGAGCGCTATTTGCTGGTCTAATGTTTAAAAGATTTGCTAATACATATCTTGCTGCTCTAGGCGAAGTAATAGGAACAGGGATTATTGGAGCTATAATAGCATGTCCAGTAGGTATCTTATTTATGGGCAGACAAGCTGCAATATTTGGTTTAGTAATACCATTTATTATTAGTTCTTTTGCAGGAGCGGTAATAGCTGTATTACTATTTGAACTTACAGCATTAAAAAAATTAGTAATCAAAAAGAAGGTATCTATACAATGAAAACAGCGTTAACAATTGCAGGTTCAGATTGTAGTGGGGGTGCAGGTATTCAAGGAGACCTTAAGACCTTTGATGCCCATGGAGTATATGGTATGAGTGTTATTACAGCTGTAACTGCCCAAAACACTACAAAAGTATCTTATATTCAAGGATTAGAACCTATCACAATTACAAAACAATTAGAAGCTATTTTTGATGATATTAAAGTAGACAGTATTAAAATAGGAATGTTGTTTAACAAACGAATAGTAACAGCTATAGTTAATACTTTTGAACAATATAATCTACCAAAGATAGTTTTAGACCCTGTCATGATATCTACTACAGGAAGGATATTACTTAAGGGTGATGCAATAGAAAGTATTGTAACAGATATGTTTCCGTTATGTAACCTTATAACTCCAAACATACTTGAAGCAGAACGATTAACAGATACAGCTATTAGCAATACAGATGATATGGAAACAGCATGTAAAAAATTATATGAACTTGGTCCAAAAAATATTTTGGTCAAGGGTGGCCATCTTAGAGATACAGCATGTGATGTTTTATTTGATGGTAGTAAGTTTACATATTATAACCACCAAAGAATAGATAACCCTAATACACATGGAACAGGGTGTGCATTATCTTCTGCTATAGCAGCTAATATCAGTAAGGGGCAAAATACTACTGATGCAGTTAAACTGGCAAAAAATTATATTACAAAAGCGATAGCAGGTGGATTTTCAATAGGTTCTGGAGATGGACCAGTTAATCATTTCATAGAAGGGAATTATTATGAGTAACTATATGGATAATTTTGACTTTAGTACAATATATAAAAATTCAATGAAGCCATTAATACATTATATCACTAATTATGTAACTTCTAATGATGTTGCAAATATGACTCTTGCTTTTGGTGGTAGTCCAATTATGGCGGAAGCTATTGAAGAGGTTGATGAAATAACATCAATTAGTAATTGCCTAGTGATTAATATAGGGACTATAACATCTAATAAGTTAAAATCAATAAAAAGAGCAATTAAGGTTGCTAACAACAACAATGTACCTATAATATTAGACCCTGTTGGTGTGGCCGCTACAAGTTATAGAAAAGAAATAGTATTTGATATACTGAATAACTACAAAATTGATGTTATTAAAGGTAATGCATCTGAAATTAAAGCCCTTCTTGGACTAGAGACTAATTCAAAAGGTGTAGATTCAGAAGAAATGGATGTAGAAGATATTGAGGCTATTGGATATAAAGTTGCCAAGACATATAATATTATAGTAGCGATTACAGGGAAAATTGATACTGTTTGTAGTGATAAATATGTTGCTAAAATTAATGACGGTTCTAAAATGCTTACATCTATAACAGGAACAGGATGTATGATTTCACCACTTATTGCGGTAGCATTAGCTAAAACTGGTGATGCTTTTGCAAGTAGTATTTATGGCATTTCAGCTATGAATGAGGCTGCTGTCTTAGTCGATGATAATCTAAAAGAAAAAGAATCGGTAGGGACATTTAAAGTGAAATTACTAGATAGTATTTATAATATGAAAGATAAGAATTTTATAGATAGAAAGAAGGTAGTTGTCAATGAAATTTCAAAATGAATTATATTTAATTTCAAAACAATATCCAGACTTTAATATTCTACTAGATAAGACTGAACAAGCCCTTAGAGAAGGAATATCTATTTTTCAATATAGAAGTAAAGAAGAAGATAAAGAGCTATTATATAATGAAGCTACAAAAATAAAAGAATTATGTGATAAATATAATGCTTCTCTTATAATAAATGATAGAGTAGATATTGCGAAAGAAATAGGAGCAGAGGGTGTTCATCTTGGACAAGATGATACCAGTATTAAAGAAGCAAGAGAAATTCTTGGCAAGGATGTTATTATCGGTGCAACAGCGAAAACTGTTGAAGATGCCATAAGATGTTTTGAAGAAGGAGCGGACTACCTTGGAGTGGGAGCTTTATTTCCTTCACCAACTAAACTTGATGCAGTACAGATTAAGCTCAAAACATTAATTGATATTAAAAATGCTGTTCCTATACCCGTTGTTGGTATTGGAGGAATAACAGCAGGAAATTTAACAAAAGAAATTAATGATAATGTAGATTCAATCGCTATCATTTCTGAGATTTACGATTCAAAAAATATAAAAGATGCCATAAAAAAACTAAAAGACGCTTTTTCGAAAGGAAGGAATACAATGAACTATACTACACAAATGGATGCTGCAAAAAAAGGTATTATTACAAAAGAAATGGAAATAGTTGCAAAAAAAGAGAATATGGATGTTAATGATCTAGCTAGTAAAATAGCAGTAGGTACAGTTGTAATTCCAGCTAACAAAAACCATAAGAACATTGACCCAGAAGGTGTGGGAGAAGGATTAAGAACTAAGATCAATGTTAACTTAGGTATATCAAAAGACAGTTATGATATAGATAGAGAACTAGAAAAAGTAAGAGTAGCTATTGATATGAAAGCAGAATCAATCATGGACCTTAGTAATTATGGTAAAACTGAGGAATTCAGAAAAAAACTTATTGATATGTCATCTGCTATGATAGGGACAGTACCTGTATATGATGCTTTAGGTTTCTATGATAAAGAATTAAAAGATATTACAGAAAAAGAATTTTTGGATGTTGTTGAGAAACATGGTAAAGACGGTGTTGACTTTGTAACTATTCATGCTGGTATTAATAGAGAAACAGCTAATACATTCAGAAGAAACCCAAGACTTATGAACTTAGTTTCAAGAGGTGGTTCTCTTATGTTCGCTTGGATGCAGTTAAATAAAAAGGATAACCCATTCTATGAACATTACGATGAATTACTTGATATATGTGCAAAATATGATATTACAGTGAGTCTTGGTGATGCATGTAGACCAGGAGCAATCGCTGATTCAACAGATGCAAGTCAAATTAAGGAATTAATAGTACTTGGGGAATTAACAAAAAGAGCTTGGGCAAAAAATGTTCAAGTAATAATTGAAGGACCAGGACATATGGCAATAAATGAAATAGAAGCTAATATGTTACTTGAGAAAAAACTTTGTCATGGTGCACCTTTTTATGTATTAGGTCCTTTAGTAACTGATATTGCACCAGGATATGACCATATTACTGGAGCTATTGGTGGAGCGGTAGCAGCTGCCAGTGGAGCTGATTTCTTATGTTACGTAACTCCTGCAGAGCATCTAAGATTACCTAGTATCGATGATATGAAAGAAGGAATTATTGCTACTAGAATTGCAGCTCATGCTGGCGATATCGGTAAAAAATTACCTGATTCAAGAACATGGGATAATAATATGAGTTATGCTAGACAACAGCTTGATTGGAATAAAATGTTTGATTTAGCCATAGATCCTGTAAAAGCTAAGAAATATCGTGAAAGTTCTAAGCCAGAAGATGAGAATTCATGTTCAATGTGTGGTAAAATGTGTGCAGTACGTAACCTTAACAAAGTATTAAAAGGTGAAGATATAAATATACTAAGAGATTAAAAACACTTTACATTTATATATTATATATGTATAATGATTAACGTATATTTTATACAAATAATTTAAATGAGGGTGAATTGAATGAAAAAGTATTTTTTAGTAACAGTAGTGGTATTATCTATGCTTATGTTTCAAGGATGTGGTAATTCTTCGTCGAAAGACAACGAAGCTACAAAAGTAGTTTCAGCTTTTATGGATAATTTGATTGAAGGAAACTTCGAAAAAGCTTATGATAACCTTGAAACTAAAGTTGAAGACGTATCTTTTGACGAAATGAAAAATAATCCAATGAATGATTTATTATTTGGTCAATTAGAATATAAGGTTGTTGACTCAGAAATAACTGATGATACTGCAACTGTCAAGATTAAGGTTACACATCCAAAACTTGAGGATATTGTTGCATCACTTGTGTCTTCAGTAGACATTAATCTTGGTGATCAAGCTGGTGACAGTATTGAGAAAGGTCAAGATATGATAAAGAATGCTCTTGACGAAGTAACAAAAGATAAAGAAATTGCTACGGAAGAAACTGAGACTGTAATTGAATTAAAACTTGTAGATGACAAATGGATTATTAGTGAAGATTCTGACTTAACTGGTATCTTAGGCATTCAATAAGTTTTAAGTAATCATAAGTAAAAGATTCTGTGAGATATCTCATGGAATCTTTTTTAATATGAAATTTTTATGAAATAGTTTCATTAAAAAGCGTATAATAATACAAAGGAATAAATGCTATGCATTATAAGAAAGGATTGAAAACTTTATATGTTTGAATATAAAGTTAATGATGATATATATCTTAGGTTATCCAACGTACAGGATTCGGAGGAAGTATATAAAGTTATAGATTCTTCCAGAAATCATCTGAAAAAATGGCTTACTTGGGTGGATTTGGTGAAAAGTCCTAAAGATTGCAGATATACTGCGTACAAAGCTATGCATCAATATGCAAGTAACAATGGATTTCAATGTAATGTAATATATAGAGGCAAGATAGTTGGTAAATTAGGAACACATAGCATTGATTGGTCTGAAAAATCTACTTCTTTAGGTTATTGGCTTGCAGAAAAATATCAAGGGCGAGGTATAATAACTACTTGTTGTAAAAGTTTTCTTGCTATTATATTTAATGAATTGAAATTAAATATAGTTTATGTTTATGTAGCTGAAGAAAACAAAAAAAGTAGAGCTATACCAGAAAGACTACATTTTGAACAAAAAGGAATCAATAAGAATGCCCAGATGTTAAGCGGTATGAGTATTGATTATGTACGTTACGTTATGACAAGAGAAAGATATTTTCAATATAACTAATTTGTGGTATAATCTACAAGACAAATGTTTATATGAAAGGAAATTAACATGAGACAACCAAAGGGAGAATATGGATACATTCGTTCACAAAAAAGAAGTTATTTATTATTAATGATTGTAGGATTTATTATAATATTGGCATTATATATTATAGATAGGTTTGTATTTACTAGTGGTAATGTATTGTTATTAATTACTGTATTACTTGCTTTGCCAGAAGCTCAATTTTTTGTGAAATATATTTTATATAGGCAATATAAAGAAGGTAAAGAGGATATTTATCGTAAGTTCGAAAAAATAAGCGATAGATTAGTTTATTTATCAAGCCTAGTTGTTGTAAGAGGTAAAAAAACATTATTCTATCAAGTAGCAGTTGTTAGTGATAAAGAAGTCATATTATTGATTGATGAAAAAAAGACCAGAAAACAAGTAATGGAGTACAAAGAACTGATTGAAAAATTAATAAACCCTAAAGGTTATACAGCTACAGTTAAAGTATATAATGATGAACAAGCTATGTATTCATATGTTATAACACAATTATCAACACTATTAAATAATGTGGATACAAAAAGTCAAGTAGCTTTAGCAAATGTACTATTAGATAATTCAATATAAATTGGAGACATATATGAAAGAAATAATCGTATCAAAAGATGAAAGCAATCAAAGAGCTGATAAATATTTATTGAAATATTTTAATGAAGCTTCCAAAAGTTTTATATATAAATTGTTAAGAAAAAAGAGAATAAAACTTAATAAAAAAAGAATTATAGGAAATGAAATCATAAATGAAAATGACGTGTTTCAGATATATTTATCAACTGAAACCATCAAGAAATTTAGTAATCATAACATTGACAAAAAGGTATCAATAACTCATAAAGTAATATATGAGGATGATAATATATTAATATGCAATAAGCCTATTGGTTTATTATCGCAACCTAATGATAGCGATAGTATATCTTTGGTTGATGAAATAATAAGTTATCTGATTGATAAAGGTGAATATGATCCAGAAGTAACTAGAGGTTTCCGTCCAGGAATATGCAATAGATTGGATAGAAATACTAGTGGTATAGTTATAGCAGGGAAAAATATAAAAACGTTACAAGAATTGAATAAGCTCATATCTAATAATGAATTGGATAAGCACTATATGTGTATTGTAAAAGGTATAATATCTGCAACTAATACAATTGAAGGGTATCTTACAAAAGATACCATTAATAATAAGGTATCCATTTCAAACAATAAAGAGATGGGTAGTTATATTAAGACCATATATAAACCAATTAAAATTGGAAAAGAATATACGTTACTTGATGTTAGGATAGTTACAGGTAAATCCCATCAAATAAGAGCTCACTTATCTAGTATAGGACATCCTCTTGTTGGCGACTATAAGTATGGTAATAAGAAGATAAATGATTACTTTAAAGATAGATATGGATTGAAACATCAGTTGCTTCATGCATATAAGATTAAATTCAGCATTGAAGATGGACATCTTTTATATTTAGATAATAAAGAATTAATTACAGATATAAATGGTAGATTCAAAAAAATAGCTGATACACTTTTTAGCCATTGAAGGTGATTTTATGGATATAAAGAATAATTTAATAAAATACAGTAAGAAAATTGATGTTGATGAAATTGGGTTTTGCTTAGCAAAACCTTTTTATGAACTTGAAGATATTTTATATAATCGTGATACCAGTAAATATATGTGTGATTTGGAATCAAAAGATTATAATAAAAAAGTATATCCCGATTTAACTTTAGAAAATGCTAAGTCTTTTATTGTTATTCTAGAAGCATATAATAATAATCCCATAAAACAGAATGATAATACTCTTAGAGGTAATATCAGTATGGCAGCTGTATCAAAAGATTATCACAAGATTGTTACTGCCAAGTTAAAATTAATGGAAGAGCATCTTCAGGGTATTGTAAGATGCAATACTAAGATATTTGTTGATATAAGTCCGTTTTCAGATAGAGCTGTTGCAAGACGAGCGGGTCTTGGTTTTATTGGAAAGAATTCTATGTTAATAAATGAAAAATATGGTTCCAGAGTATTCATAGGGTATATACTAACAGATTTTTATATTGAGCCAGATGAAAATGAAATTTCTATTAGCTGTGGAAGTTGCAATAACTGTGTTAAATCATGTCCAAGTGGAGCTATAATAGGAAATAATGAAATAGATTGTAATCTATGTGTTTCCTATCTGACCCAGCAAAAGGGACAGATAAATAATGAGCTTAAGGAAAAAATGGGTCAACAAGTATATGGGTGTGATGTTTGCCAAAAGGTATGTCCATATAATAAAGTTGATAATAAAGATTTACCTAATGTTATTGAGCCTTATCCGCAATATGATTCGCTGCTTAATATGAGCAACAAAGAATTTAAAAAAACTTATGGAATATCTTCTTCAGGATGGAGAGGAAAAAAGTTATTACAAAGAAACGCAATAATTGCTTTAGGAAATTCAAAAAGTAAAAAAGCACTAACTATATTAAATAATTATTTAGATGATATTAGAATAGATATAAGAAAAGAAATAATTGATTCCATAGTGAGACTTTCATTCAAAGAAGGCTTAGATTCATTAGAGAAAATGAAAGCTAAAGAAAATGATAGTGATATACTTATGTTAATAGAAAAGGGAATAGATAAGTTGAAATAAATATAGATTAAGTTAGAATTAGAAAGTGGGGGTATTATGGCATATTGGAATTCAAGAGGATTAAGAGGAAGTACCCTTGAGGAACTTATTAATCATACCAATAAAAAATACAGAGAAAATGGATTAGCGTTAATTCAGAAGATTCCCACTCCGATTAAACCTATAAAAATTGATCAAAAGACTAGGCAAATCTCATTAGCATACTTTGAACAAAAAAGTACAGTGGATTATATTGGAGTTGTACAAGGAATTGCAGTATGTTTTGATGCAAAAGAAACTACGAAAGAAATACTTCCTTTACAGAATATACATGAACATCAAATGGTTTTTATGGAGGATTATGAAAAACAAGGAGGCATAGCCTTCTTTTTGGTCTATTTTTCTAAATATAACGAGTATTTTTATTTACCTTACCAAAACATTAAAAGTTATTGGGAAAAAGCTAAAATAGGTGGTAGAAAATCTATACCGTATAAAGAAATGGATAAGTCTTACATTATATCTAATAAAAATGGAATTTATCTGCATTATCTAGAGCAAATCAAAAATTATATTGATAAAAACTAATTCAGGTTAAATATTTGAGAATGTTTTTTGTTATTTGATGTTGACATTTATAGTAAATTAACATATAATATTACAATAATTAGATGATTTAATGAATTAGCACTTTAATGCGCGAAAGCATAACGACATTTATTATTAAGGATAATTAGAATAATTTATATTAATATACTTAAAAATATTTTCAGGAAGGACGTAATTAGTATGATAGATTGTTTATTACATACGCCAGAAGGCGTTAGGGACTTTAATATTAAAGAAACATCTAAAAAAATTGAATTGCAAAATAGGATAGGGTCTGTATTCCATAGATATGGTTTTAGGGATATCCAGACTCCTACTTTTGAATACTATGATGTATTTAATCATGAGCGTGGAACTGTGGATATAAGAGAAATGTATAAATTTTTTGATAGAGATGGAAATATTTTAGCTCTTCGACCAGATATAACACCTTCTATTGCTAGATATGTTTCTACATATTATAAGAATGAAAAAAATCCTGTACGTGTTTGTTATGTTGGTAACACTTTCAGAAATGGCAAGAGTTATCAAGGAAAGTTAAGGGAATTCACACAGGCAGGAGTAGAATTGATAGGTATCAATAGTGAGGATGCAGATGCTGAAATAATTGCTTTGATTATTAATAGCCTGAGTATGGCTGGTCTTGAAAAATTTCAAATAGATCTAGGACAGGCAGGATTTTTTAAAGGGCTTGCTGAAGAAGCTGGACTTGATGCTAATGAAGAGGAAGAACTTAGGAATTTTGTAGATGAAAAAAACTTCATTGCTGTTGAAGAATTACTTACTAGATGTAATATGTCAAAGGAGCTGAAACAAGTCTTTTTAGATCTACCAAAATTATTTGGTTCTGTAGAAGTTATTGAAAAAGCTAGGAAGTTAACAAATAACGAAAAGGCGATTAAATCACTAGATAGATTGGAAAAGGTTTATGAAATACTTTGTGATTATGGTGTTGAAGGTTATGTTTCTTTTGATCTTGGACTAGTGAACTGTCTTAATTACTATACTGGTATTATATTTAGAGGTTACACATACGGTACTGGGGTTTCAATAGTTGATGGAGGTCGTTACGATACACTTTTAAAGCAATTTGGTAAAGATGTACCGGCTATAGGTTTTGCTATTGTTATTGACGAATTAATGCTAGCTATTGAAAGACAGCAGATTTCTCTACCGGAATTTAATATAGATACATTGATAGTTTATAACCAGCAAACTAGAAAGCAAGCTATAATGATATCTGAAGAGTTTAGGTCAAAGGGAATGAACGTACAAATTGGATTATTAAACAAATCAATTGAAGATAATATTGAATATGGTAAAAAACATGGTATTGGTGGCATTATGAGTTTTAACAATAATGAAGAAGTTGTAATGGTTAACTTACAAACTATGGATAAAACAGTTGTAGCAATTAATGAACTAATAGATAGAGGTGAAAAAGCATGAGATATCTTACAATTGCATTAGCTAAAGGAAGACTAGCTAAAGTGACCGTTAAATTATTTGAAAAAATAGGAATCAACTGTGATGAAATGAAAAGTGATACAAGAAAACTTATATTCACTAATGAAGAGCTAAAATTAAGATTTTTTCTAGCTAAAGCTAGTGATGTGCCTACATATGTGGAATATGGAGCTGCGGATATAGGTGTTGTAGGAAAAGACACTATACTTGAAGAAAAGAAAAATTTATATGAGGTTTTGGATTTAGGTTTTGGTAAATGTAAGATGATTGTTGCTGGACCTAGTGAAATGAAAGAAGTAATGGATAAAGGAAGCTTTATAAGGGTGGCTACTAAATATCCTCATATAGCAAAAGATTATTTTTATAATAAAAAAAATCAAACCGTAGAAATTATAAAACTGAATGGATCAATAGAACTTGCCCCTTTAGTTGGTTTATCAGAGGTTATTGTTGATATAGTAGAAACAGGAACTACATTAAAAGATAATGGATTAGTTGTTTTAGAGGAAATATGTCCATTATCTGCTAGAATGGTTGTTAATAGAGTGAGTATGAAGATGGAGAATGAGAGGATATCTAAGATAATTAAAGGATTGAGAAGTTTAGATTAAGGAGTGATAATTATATGAGATACATTAATTATAGTGATTGTTCAATTAATGAACTGCATAAGATGTTATTTGATAGAACCCCTGATAATTATGGGAAGTATGAGCAGATAGTGGCTAGTATAGTTAATAATGTGAAGAATAATGGAGACAAAGCCATTTTTGAATATGGAGAGAAGTTTGATAGTGTCAAGCTTGATAAGAAATCATTGAAGGTAACGAAAGAAGAAATTGAAGAAGCTTATAAGCTAGTCGATGATGATTTAATTAGAATTATAAAAAAATCCAAGAAAAGAATTAAACAATATCATGAAAAACAAAAGCAAGTGAGTTGGTTTGATAGTTGTGACACTGGTAGTATTATGGGGCAGAAGGTTACAGCAATAGAGAAGGTCGGAGTATATGTTCCAGGAGGGAAAGCGGTCTATCCATCATCTGTTATAATGAATGTTATGCCTGCAAAAGTGGCAGAGGTAGAGCGAATAGTAATGGTGACACCACCTGATAAAGAGGGAAAAGTGAATCCTGTTACTTTAGTTGCGGCTAATGAATGTGGTGTTGATGAAATATACAAAGTAGGTGGGGCGCAGGCAGTGGCTGCATTAGCATTCGGAACAGAGACTATTCCTAAGGTTTATAAGATTGTTGGACCAGGGAATATATTTGTAGCTCTAGCCAAGAAGGCTGTGTATGGACATGTAAGTATAGATTCCATAGCTGGTCCTAGTGAAGTGTTAGTTATAGCAGATGAAAGTGCTAATCCAAAATATGTAGCAGCTGATTTATTATCCCAGGCTGAACATGATGAATTGGCATCAGCTATTTTAGTTACTAACAGTGATGATTTAGGGAAAAAAGTAGAAAAAGAATTAATTAGGCAAACATCGTATTTAAGTAGAAAAGATATTTTACAAAAATCACTTAATGACTTTGGAGCAATAGTAGTTGTTAAATCAATAGATGAAGCTGTTAATTTAAGTAATATGGTAGCACCAGAGCATTTGGAAATATGTACGAAAGAGCCTTTTACGGTTCTACCTAAGATTAAAAATGCAGGTGCAATTTTCTTAGGAAATTATAGTCCAGAACCTTTGGGTGATTATATGGCTGGACCTAATCATGTTTTACCTACTAATGGGACAGCTAAGTTTTTTTCACCATTAAGTGTAGATGATTTCATTAAGAAATCAAGTATTATTTCTTTTGACAGAGAAGCTCTA
The DNA here is from genome assembly GCF_054408565.1 of Vallitalea sediminicola. Classification (NCBI taxonomy): domain Bacteria; kingdom Bacillati; phylum Bacillota; class Clostridia; order Lachnospirales; family Vallitaleaceae; genus Vallitalea; species Vallitalea sediminicola. The sequence continues at coordinate 3,752 of NZ_BTPT01000038.1, read as the reverse complement.
GAAGAATTACAAGAAGATATAATAAAATTTGCAAATGCAGAGCAATTGACTGCACACGCAAATTCAATAAAGGTGAGATTTGAAAATGATTAAAGATTATATAAGAAAAGATTTAAAAGACTTTGAACCATACCATGCTCCTTTAAAAGAATGCGATATCAAACTAGATGCTAATGAAAATCCGTATCTTCATGAAGAAAAGATTCTTGATAAAGTAAAGGAATGGATTAATGATTGTAATAATATAAGAAGATATCCAGATACTGATTGTAATGAATTAAGGGATGCTTTAGCTAAGTTTTGGCAAGTAGAAAAGGATAATGTAGTCTGCTCTGTTGGTTCTGATCAACTAATTGATTGTATATTAAAGGTTTTTTTAGAACCGGGAGATAAGGTATTAATGCCAACACCTTCTTTTAGTATGTATAAACTTGCAACTAAATTAAATAGAGGTGTTCCGGTAGATTTTAAATTAAATGATGACTTTTCTTATGATGTAAATAAAATATTAGATTTATATAATGAGATTAAGCCTAAATGTGTTTTTATATGTACACCTAACAACCCGACAGGTAACATTATATCTACTAAAGACATTGAAAGACTTTTACAAACGATTAAATGTCCACTTATAATTGATGAAGCTTATAGTGAATATATAGATGACACAATGATTGGGAAGTTCAGAAAATATGATAACCTTATAGTGTTAAAGACTTTTTCAAAAGCTTATGGTTTAGCAGGTCTTAGAGTTGGATATGGAATTGCTTCCAAGAGTATGATAGATGCGATAAATGTTGTTATACCACCTTATCATCTTAATTCATTATCTCAATTTTTAGCTAAAATCGTTATAGAAAATAGTCAACAATATGATATAAGGGTTAAAGAAATAATTCATAATAGGAAATGGCTAAATGATAATTTAGAAGAAATATATTATGTAGATAAGGTATATCCTTCACATGCTAATTATTTATTAATAAAAGTGTCAGATGCTAAAATTGCTGAAAAACTAGAAAAAGACAAGATTCTTGTTAGAGGTTATGGAGAGCAAGGGGAATTGGCTAATTGTATTCGTATTACAGTAGGTACTAAGGAAGAAAATGAACAATTAATCAACGTTATGAAAAAATATGAGATTAACTTAAAATAAAGGAGTTAATAGAATGGATAGAATCAGTGAAATCAATAGGAAGACTAATGAAACTGATATTAGTCTAAAATTAAATATAGATGGAATTGGAGATTATGAAATAGATACAGGTGTTGGATTTTTTGATCATATGATGACACATATCTCTAAACATGGTTTGTTTGATCTTAATGTCAAATGTAAAGGCGACCTACAAATTGATTGCCACCATACTATTGAGGATATCGGTATTGTATTTGGTAAATGCTTAAAAGAAGCTGTAGGGGATAAAACAGGTATCAAAAGATACGGTTCTGCAGTTATTCCAATGGATGAAACGCTAATATTGTGTGCTCTAGATTTATCCGGAAGATCATATTTGAATTATGATGTTGAATTATCAACTGATAGGATTGGTACTATGGATACAGAAATGGTAGAGGAGTTTTTTAGAGCTGTAGCTATGAATGCTGAAATGAATCTTCATATCAAGTTATTAGATGGTAAAAACAATCACCATATTGTAGAAGGTATATTTAAAGCATTTGGAAATGCTCTTGATCAAGCTACGATTATAGATTCTAGAATAAAGGGTGCTCTTACTACTAAAGGGGTTCTTTAAACTATAATATATATTGAACTTATATAGAATCATTTGGAAAAGTACTTATATTAAGATTAATCTTTTTTAATTTTGAAGATTTATCATATTAAGAAAGGGTGGATGTGATGAAGATTGGTATTATTGATTATGGAATGGGTAATCTAGGAAGTATATCAAATGCACTTTCGTATATTGGTGTAGACTATATAATATCTTCTGATGTTAGGGAATTGGAAAAAACAGATAAACTTATATTGCCTGGTGTAGGTGCTTTTAAAGATGCTATAAATCTTATTAAGGAAAAAAAGATCGATTTATTCATACATGATAGTGTTAATAAAGGCAAACCGCTTCTCGGGATATGCCTTGGAATGCAACTATTATTTGATTCATCAAGTGAATATGGATCACATGAAGGTTTAGGACTACTACATGGAGATATCGTTAAATTTGATACTGATCTAAAAGTACCACATATGGGATGGAATAAATTAAATATTATTAAAGAAGACCCTTTGTTTAAAGGATTACCAAAAAATATACATGTTTATTTTGTACATTCATATCATTTGGAAACATCAGAAAATATTGTTAGTGCAAAAACTAATTATGGCAAAGAGATCCAGATAGCAGCTCAAGAAGGGAATATATTTGCCTTACAATTTCATCCTGAGAAAAGTGGAGTCATAGGACTTTCAATACTGAGGAATTTTGTTTCTTTATAATAGATATTTTGTAATTATGGATGGAGGAAAGTTATGAGATTATATCCAGCAATAGATATTAAAAATGGTAAATGTGTTAGGTTAAAACAAGGAAAATTCAATGAACAGACAATTTACTCTAATGATCCCTATGTTATAGCAAAAAAGTGGGTTGATAATGGAGCTTCATATATCCATGTAGTTGATTTGGACGGTGCATTAGATGGTAATTGGACTAATAAAGATGCTATTAAAAAAATAGTTGATTCTGTAAATATACCTGTACAAACAGGCGGTGGAATAAGATCTATAAGAGATATTGAAGACAGATTAAGTGTTGGAATAACTCGTGTTATAATAGGTACATTGGCAGTAAAAAATCCTAGCTTTGTAAAAGATGCTGTTAAGAAATTTGGTAGCGATAGAATTGTTGTCGGGATAGATGCGAAAGATGGCATGGTTGCTATTAATGGATGGGAAGAACTGAGTGTCGTATCTGCGTTAGATTTATGTAAACAGATGAGAGGATACGGTGTCAAAACCATTGTTTATACAGATATTTCAAAAGATGGAATGCTTATTGGTCCTAATATAGATTATACAAAATATTTAATAGATGAAACGGGTTTAGATATTATTGCTTCTGGAGGTGTATCTTCTATAAAAGACCTTAAGGATGTGGAAATAATTAATGCTGAGGGAGCTATAATTGGAAAAGCACTATATACCAATACAATTGACTTAAAAGAAGCCATTTCATTGTTTGAGGACTAACTAGACCACTTTTTGTGAATTATTCATATTAAACTAAAAAAGAGTTCTTTATATGTAAGAAAGGGTGTTTATATGTTATCAAAAAGGATCATCCCTTGTTTAGATGTTGATAGGGGGAGAGTTGTAAAAGGAATCAATTTTGTTAATTTAATAGATGCAGGTGATCCTGTTGAAGTAGCTAAAATATATAATAAGAGTTTAGCAGATGAAATCGTATTTCTAGATATTACCGCTACCCATGAAGGAAGAGACACCATAGTGGACGTGGTGAAAAAAACTGCTGAACAAATTTTTATACCATTGACTGTAGGGGGCGGTATTAAGACCCTCGATGATTTTAAAACAATACTTAGAGCTGGAGCTGATAAAGTTGCTGTAAATTCTGGGGCAATAAGAAGACCTGAACTTATCAATGAAGCCGCAAGTAAGTTTGGCAATCAATGTGTTGTTGTTGCGATTGATGCAAAGCGAAACGAAGAACATAACAGCTGGGATGTCTATATCAATGGTGGACGCATCAATACGGGTATTGATG